>NZ_NKIG01000074.1:0-1969 GCF_002255865.1 Pseudomonas sp. PGPPP1
CCTGGGATCGGGTCACCGCCGATGCCGACGCAAGTCGACTGACCGAAACCGGCGTCAGTAGTTTGCTTGACAGCTTCGTAGGTCAGGGTGCCGGAACGGGAAACGATACCGACTTTACCTGGCAAGTGAATGTGACCTGGCATGATGCCGATCTTGCATTCGCCTGGAGTGATCACGCCTGGGCAGTTAGGGCCGATCAGGGTAACACCCAGCTCGTCGCACTTAACTTTAGCGTCCAGCATGTCCAGGGTAGGAATGCCTTCGGTGATGCAAACGATCAGCTTGATGCCGCCGAATGCTGCTTCCAGGATGGAGTCCTTGCAGAAAGGAGCTGGAACGTAGATCACGCTGGCGGTGGCGCCAGTGGCAGCTACAGCATCTTTCACGGTGTTGAACACAGGCAGACCCAGGTGCTCGGTGCCGCCTTTGCCTGGAGTTACGCCGCCAACCATCTTGGTGCCGTATTCGATGGCTTGCTGGGTGTGGAAACTACCTTGCGAACCGGTAATACCCTGGCAGATAACTTTGGTGTCTTTATTGATCAGGACGCTCATTATTTGCCCTCCGCAGCTTTGACAACTTGTTGAGCAGCGTCGGTCAGGCTGGTAGCCGCGATGATGTTCAAACCGCTTTCTGCCAGTACTTTAGCGCCCAGTTCAGCGTTGTTACCTTCAAGGCGAACAACAACCGGGATTTTAACGCCGACTTCTTTCACTGCACCGATGATGCCTTCGGCAATCATGTCGCAACGAACGATGCCGCCGAAGATGTTGACCAGTACTGCAGCGACGTTGGAGTCGGACAGGATGATCTTGAACGCTTCGGTAACGCGTTCTTTGGTAGCACCACCGCCCACGTCGAGGAAGTTGGCTGGTTTGCCGCCATGCAGGTTGACGATGTCCATGGTACCCATGGCCAGGCCAGCACCGTTGACCATGCAACCGATGTTACCTTCCAGGGCTACGTAGTTCAGTTCGAACTTGGCAG
Source organism: Pseudomonas sp. PGPPP1 (assembly GCF_002255865.1). NCBI lineage: Bacteria > Pseudomonadati > Pseudomonadota > Gammaproteobacteria > Pseudomonadales > Pseudomonadaceae > Pseudomonas > Pseudomonas sp. PGPPP1. Next base: position 988 of record NZ_NKIG01000074.1, read on the forward strand.
CGTGCGCTTCGCGCGGATCGTCTTGCGACGGATCGTGGAAAGTCTTCAGCTTAGGCTGACGGTACATGGCGTTGGCGTCGATGTTGATCTTGGCATCCAGGCAGTGCAGATCGCCGTCAGCCTTGATCACCAGCGGGTTCACTTCCAGCAGGGCCAGATCGTGATCCTGGAACAGTTTGGCCAGACCTACGAAGATCTTGGCGAACTGGGCAACTTGCTTGCCTTCCAGGCCCAGCTGGAAAGCCAGCTCGCGACCCTGGAATGGCTGAGCGCCAACCAGTGGATCGATAGTGGCTTTCAGAATTTTTTCTGGGGTTTCTTCGGCGATCTTCTCAATGTCCACGCCACCTTCGGTGGAAGCCATGAACACGATGCGACGGCTCGAACGGTCAACGACAGCGCCCAGGTACAGCTCTTTAGCGATATCAGTGCACGATTCAACCAGGATCTTGGTGACTGGCTGGCCATTGGCATCAGTCTGGTAAGTCACCAGACGCTTGCCCAGCCACTGCTGTGCGAAGGCCTTGGCGTCTTCTTTGCTGCGAACCAGCTTAACGCCGCCCGCTTTACCGCGACCACCAGCGTGGACCTGGGCTTTGACAACCCACTCGGTGCCGCCGATTTTGTCGCAAGCTTCTGCTGCTGCTTCCGGGGTGTCTACTGCGTAGCCCTTGGAAACTGGCAGGCCGTATTCAGCGAACAGCTGCTTACCCTGATACTCGTGAAGATTCATGCTTTTTACCGTCTTCGTTAGGTACTGCGCATTCGGCGCTGCGCTCATTATGAGTGCCGCGCCACCTGTGACTGCTGCTTGCGCAACTTGCGGGGCTCAAGGCCCGTAAAGCTGCGCAAGGCTGCGTCCAGCGGATATTCCGCGGTGAGTCTTGCGCGCAAGGCTCACGACGGGCAACTCCGCCGTGGTTTCTTATTATCTCGCTTAGCGCTTCTTGCGGTTGGCGATGTGGATGGCGCCGCCATTCAC
>NZ_NKIG01000047.1:0-30350 GCF_002255865.1 Pseudomonas sp. PGPPP1
CTCTCGATGGTTAATCACGCGTAATGACTGCACAACTTATCGACGGCAAATCAATCGCCGCCAGCCTGCGCCAGCAGATCGCCAAACGAGTCACCGAGCGCAGCCAGCAAGGCCTGCGCACGCCTGGTCTCGCGGTGATCCTGGTCGGCAGCGATCCTGCCTCTCAGGTTTATGTCTCGCACAAGCGTAAAGACTGTGAAGAGGTCGGCTTTATTTCCAAGGCCTACGACCTGCCTGCCGAGACCTCCCAACAGGCGCTTACCGACCTGATCGATGGCCTCAACGACGACGCTGGCATCGACGGCATCCTGCTGCAACTGCCACTGCCGGAACACCTGGATGCATCCAAATTGCTGGAGCGTATCCGCCCGGACAAAGACGTCGACGGTTTCCACCCTTATAACGTCGGCCGCCTGGCCCAGCGTATCCCGCTGCTGCGCCCGTGCACCCCGAAAGGCATCATGACCCTGCTGGAAAGCACCGGTGTCGACCTTTACGGCCTCGATGCCGTTGTCGTCGGCGCGTCCAACATCGTCGGTCGCCCGATGGCCATGGAACTGCTGCTGGCCGGCTGCACCGTGACCGTCACCCACCGCTTCACCAAAGACCTCGCCGGCCACGTCGGGCGAGCCGACCTGGTGGTTGTCGCCGCCGGCAAGCCAGGCCTGGTCAAGGGTGAGTGGATCAAGGAAGGCGCCATCGTTATCGACGTGGGCATCAACCGCCAGGAAGACGGCAAGCTGGTGGGCGACGTGGTGTACGAAACCGCCCTGCCCCGCGCTGGCTGGATCACACCGGTCCCTGGAGGTGTGGGCCCGATGACCCGTGCCTGCCTGCTGGAAAACACGCTGTACGCTGCAGAAACCTTGCACGACTAATAACCAGCGGTACTGAAAAAGCCCTGCCTTATCGCAGGGCTTTTTATTGGCCGCAATAAAACCCGTTTTTTCTTAGTTTTTAGGCACTTTCGTCTGCTTTCAGAAGAACATTCGACAGTTTCTGATCCATACTCCTAAAATGTAACGGCATTTGTCATATAACCCGTTCCCGAACGGTATTTCCTTACTTTTAGCGAGTTCATCCGCGTGAAAATTCGTCTCTCTCTCATCAGCCTATTTTTTGCATTTACAGGCACCTTCGCGCACGCCGCCGAGACCACCCAGGCCCCGCGTGACACGTCCAAGCTGCAGATCGCTTCAGGCAGCGCCATGCTGGTGGACCTGCAGACCAACAAGGTCATTTATTCCAGCAACCCCGACGTGGTGGTCCCCATCGCCTCGGTGAGCAAGCTGATGACCGGCCTGATCGTGCTGGAAGCCAAGCAGAACATGGACGAGTACATCGACATCAACATCAAGGACACGCCAGAAATGAAAGGCGTGTTCTCCCGCGTGAAGATCGGCAGCGAAATGCCGCGTAAAGAAATGCTGCTGATCGCCCTGATGTCCTCGGAAAACCGTGCCGCCGCCAGCCTGGCCCACCACTACCCGGGCGGCTACCCAGCGTTTATCGCGGCGATGAACGCCAAGGCCAAGGCGCTGGGCATGACCAGCACCCACTATGTGGAACCCACCGGCCTGTCGATCCACAACGTATCCACTGCCCGTGACTTGAGCAAACTGCTGGCCGCCGCACGCCACTATCCGATGCTCAGCCAGTTGAGCACCACCAAGGAAAAGACCGTTTCGTTCCGCAAGCCCAACTACACCTTGGGTTTCTCCAACACCGACCACCTGATCAATCGCGCCAACTGGGATATCAAGCTGACCAAGACCGGCTTCACCAACCAGGCCGGCCACTGCCTGGTGCTGGTGACCAGCATGGGTAATCGTCCGGTGTCGCTGGTGATCCTGGATGCGTTTGGCAAGTTCACCCACTTTGCGGATGCGGGCCGGATTCGTAATTGGGTTGAAACCGGCAAAAGTGGCTCGGTACCGGACGTAGCGTTGCGCTACAAGGCCGACAAGAACTTGAAGAACCGTCCTAACGCAGCAGAAGCCAGTCGCTAAATAGGGGAGCGGGCTTGCCTGTGATCGCGCCGTATCAGTCAATGAATGAGTGACTGGGGCATCGCTATCGCGGGCAAGCCCGCTCCCACATTAGATCTCAGGTGTACTTTTTTACTTGGTCTCAGCCAACACTTTAAGCGCCTGCGCCGCCGCACGCTCCTGCCCGGCCTGGGCCGTTGCATTGGCAGCATCACGCCAGCGCTGGGCATCCACATTGGCCGGCAACTGGCTCGGACGCTGAGTGAGGATTGCCCAACTCCCAGCGCTTTTCCACTTCGATTCAAAGTCGCTGAAGCTCATCAACAAACGCCGGTCCATGCCCGAGCGCAGCAACACCGTACTCTTCTGTTGGTTGAACCCCACTACAACCACGTAGCGCGCGTCCGACCAAATCCCGCCGCCCACCCGCGCCATCACCGGGTAACCCGCCGCCACCTGCGCCAGTACCGCCGTCAGCTTGGCGTCCAACGGGTACACCATCAGCCCGTACTCTCGCGCCAACACTTGCATGTTGCGCTCAAGGTCCGCTTCGCCGCCTGGCAAATGCAGCGGCTTATCCAGCAAGCCCGGTGTCATGACAATGCCTTGTTGCGACAGCATGCTGGCTAAAGCGCTAGGACCACTTTGATAAGCCTCGCTGCGAAAGGTAGGCACGCCATTGAGCTCGACACGCTCCGGCAGGCCCGGCAGCTTGGACGGGTGCCCGGAACAGGCTGCAAGCCCCAAGGCACAGGCCAATACCCACGATGATTTAACGTTCGACCGTAACCGCAATTTTTTACTCTCTTGATCAACTGCCGGTAAGGGCCCAGATCATAGCCCAATCGCGTTTCTGTAGGAGAACGGCGGCGCGCATATAGCAAAGAAGTTGGACGGACTCGACCATTGGTCAATAGCAGGCAACCGCCAGGTGGCTAGACTGTCCATTGAGAAGACTGTGTGTGCCCCGGACGGGGCGAAAGGAGGCCCAAATGAGCCTTGCTGCAACGATTATCCTGTTGATCTGCGGTTGGCTGGCAGTTGCCGGCGCCATGTTGTGGGGGGTATTGCGCATTACCCGCCGGCACCACCCCCACGTCAAACCCGCTGCACCTGCTAAACCTCACAAGGCAGCGGTGCGCCACGCTTAGCCAGGCATGCAATTGAAGTCCTGAGTCGCCGCGACTTCCTTGCCGTGACCATCCTTCAGGGATGCGCGCACGGTGGTGCCCAGGCTTGATTCCACCAGGGTGTAATGCTCACCCGCCTTGAAATCCTTGTACTCCACTCGGCCCTGGCAGTCCTGCTGGTTGTCGTCGCCTGGCTCCTCTTCGAACAACGTCACGTCCAGGCGATGGTCCCCCGGGGTCACTTCAAAAAAGCGCCCGTCATCCACGCGCTTGCCGTCTACGCGTTCAGCCATCAGATCGTTCGGCGCTTCTTCCTTCAAGCCGATCCAGGCTTCGCTCGGGTCGGCTTTGGGAATCGGGCCGGCACACGCCGACAACAACAGCACAGCACCAAGGGCTGGAATCAACAAAAGAGGTTTGAGTGACATGGCAGGGCTCCAAAGAAAGACGATGTGTCCAATGGGTTACAAGCTTGAGGAGCCGACCTGTGTAGAACAAATGAATACATATGAAACGATCTTCAGCCCTTAACTAAATGTTCCTTCACCTGGCTGAAAGGTGCGTGTTAGGTGGGTCGGGCAAGACTGCCGGGGTTTGCAATCCTGCTCCAATGGAGGTTCACGCATGCTCGGGCTGGTAAAGACCGCACTGCAAAAGCCGTACACGTTTATCGTGTTGGCCATATTCATCTGCATCATCGGGCCGATGGCGGCCCTGCGAACCCCTACGGATGTTTTTCCCGATATCGGCATCCCCGTGGTCGCCGTGGTCTGGCAGTACAACGGCTTGTCGCCGGACGCCATGGCCGGTCGGGTGATCTACACCTACGAACGCTCCCTGAGCACCACCGTCAACGACATTGAACACATCGAATCGCAATCGCTGCCCGGCATGGGCATCGTCAAGATCTTCTTCCAACCGGGCGTGGACATCCGCACCGCCAACGCCCAAGTGACCGCCGTTTCACAAACCGTGCTCAAGCAGATGCCACCGGGCATCACGCCGCCGCTGATCCTCAACTACAGCGCCTCCACGGTGCCGATTTTGCAGATGGCGTTCTCCAGCCCCAGCCTCTCGGAAGCCAAGATCCGCGACCTGGTGCAGAACAATATCCGCCTGCCCCTCAGCGCCCTACCCGGCCTGGCCATGCCGACGCCCATGGGCGGCAAGCAACGCCAGATCACCCTCGACCTTGACCCGCAAGCACTGGCCGCCAAAGGCCTGTCGGCTCAGGACGTGGGTAACGCGCTGGCGCTGCAAAACCAGATCATCCCGGTGGGCACTGCCAAACTCGGCCCCAACGAATACACGATCCTGCTCAACAACAGCCCCAAGGCCATCGATGAACTCAACGACCTGCCGATCAAGACGGTCGACGGCGCGCTGATCACCATCGGCCAAGTGGCCCACGTGCGCGATGGCTCGCCGCCGCAAACCAACATCGTGCGTGTCGACGGCCACCGCGCCGTGCTGATGCCGGCATTGAAAAACGGCAGCATCTCCACCCTTTCTATCATCGACGGCATCCGCCAGATGCTGCCGCGCATCAACGAAACACTGCCGCCGTCGCTGAAGACCTCGTTGCTGGGTGACGCCTCGGTGTTCGTCAAGCAATCGGTGGGCAGCGTGGCCCAGGAAGGCATCATCGCCGCCCTGCTGACCAGCGCGATGATCCTGCTGTTCCTCGGCAGCTGGCGTTCGACACTGATCATCGCCGCCTCAATTCCCTTGGCAGTCTTGTCGGCCATCGCACTGCTGGCAGTCAGCGGGCAAACCCTCAACGTGATGACGCTGGGCGGGCTGGCGTTGGCCGTGGGCATCCTGGTGGACGACGCCACGGTGACCATCGAAAACATCAACTGGCACCTGGAGCAAGGCAAAGCGGTGAAGACCGCGATCCTCGACGGCGCCGCGCAAATCGTCGGCCCCGCGTTCGTCTCGCTGCTGTGCATCTGCATCGTGTTCGTGCCGATGTTCCTGCTGCAAGGCATCGCCGGCTACCTGTTCCGGCCGATGGCGCTGGCGGTGATCTTTGCCATGGCCAGTTCGTTCATCCTCTCGCGCACCTTGGTGCCGACCCTGGCAATGTTCCTGCTCAAGCCCCATGTACCGGAGCAAGGTGCGGGGCATCACCCGGAAGATGAATTCATCAACCACCACGAGGGCGAGCAGCACACCAAACCGCGCAATGCCGTGCTGCAATCGGTGCTGAATTTCCAGCAGGGTTTCGAGCGCCACTTCTCGAATATCCGCGACACCTACCATGGTTTGTTGATGCTTGCGCTGGGCAATCGCAAGCGCTTTATCGTCGGCTTCCTGGCCTGCGTACTCGCCTCGTTCCTGCTGCTGCCAAGCCTGGGCCAGGACTTCTTCCCGGCCACTGACGCTGGCGCCCTCGCGCTGCATGTGCGCCTGCCGCTGGGCACGCGCATCGAAGAAAGCGCCGCGGCTTTCGACCGTATCGAAGCGCGAATTCGCGAAGTGATCCCCGCCGAAGAACTCGACACCATCGTCGACAACATCGGCATCCCGCTCAGCGGCATCGACATGGCCTACAGCAGCAGCGGCACCATCGGCCCGCAGGATGGCGACATCCAGGTCACCCTGAAAAAGGACCATGCACCGACTGCCGACTACGTGAAAAAACTGCGCGAAGCCCTGCCGCAAAGTTTCCCCGGCAGCCACTTCGCGTTCCTGCCAGCGGACATCAGCAGCCAGATCCTCAACTTCGGCGCCCCTGCCCCGCTGGACGTGAAGATCTCCGGACGCAGCGATGAAGAAAACCGTGCGTACGCGGTAGAGCTTGAGCGCCGCTTGCAACACGTGCCGGGCATTGCCGACCTGCGCATCCAGCAATCCACCGGCTACCCGTCGTTGCAGGTCAACGTTGACCGCATGCGCGCCAACGGCTTGGGCATCACCGAGCGCGACGTCACCAACAGCATGGTCGCGTCCCTGGCCGGCAGCTCGCAGACCGCTCCCACGTTCTGGCTCAACCCGGCCAACGGCGTGTCGTACTCCATCGTCGCCGCCACGCCGCAATACCGCCTCGACAGCTTGCCGTCACTGGAAGCGTTGCCGGTAACTGGTGCCGACGGCCAGTCGCAGATCCTCGGCGGCGTGGCGAGCATTTCACGGGTGGAAAGCCCGGCGGTCGTGACCCACTACAACATCGAACCGACCCTGGATTTGTACGCCAACGTACAAGGTCGCGACCTCGGTGGTGTGGCGCGCGACGTGCAAAAGGTGCTGGATGACACCGCCTCCATGCGCCCCAAAGGCGCAGTGATCAGCCTGCATGGGCAGATCGATGCGCTGCATGAAGCGTTCAGCGGCTTGAGCTTCGGCCTGCTCGGCGCGGTGGTACTGATCTACCTGCTGATCGTGGTCAACTTCCAATCCTGGGCCGACCCGTTCGTGATCATTACGGCGCTGCCGGCCGCACTGGCGGGGATCGTGTGGATGCTGTTCCTCAGCGGCACCTCGCTCTCGGTACCGGCACTGACCGGCGCCATCTTGTGCATGGGCGTGGCCACCGCCAACTCGATCCTGGTGGTGAGCTTCTGCCGTGAACGCCTGGCAGAACATGGCGATGCGCTCAAGGCTGCAATGGAGGCCGGCTACACGCGCTTCCGTCCGGTGTGCATGACTGCCCTGGCAATGATCATCGGCATGTTGCCGCTGGCCATTTCCGAAGAACAAAACGCCCCCCTAGGCCGGGCGGTGATCGGTGGGTTGATCTTCGCCACCATCGCCACCCTGCTGTTTGTACCCGTGGTCTTCAGCCTGGTCCACGGGCGTCACCCTACTCGCGCTGTTGCAGGAGAAACCCCACATGTCGTCTGATCACAAACCCTCGCGCAAGCGTCTGATGCTCATGGGTGTCGGCGGCCTGACTCTGGCTGCCCTGTTGGTCGCCAACGGCCTGCATGCCCGCACGTTGCACGAACAATCGGTGACCGCCTGGACAGAGACCGCCGCCATCCCGCAAGTGATGGTGTTCCAACCGCAACAGAACGCCGCCGGCGACACCCTACGCTTGCCGGCGCACCTGGAAGCCTGGAGCAAGGCGCCGATCCATGCCCGGGTCAGCGGCTACTTGAAGGACTGGAAAGCCGACATCGGCACCCAAGTCAAAGCCGGGCAAATCCTGGCCGAAATCGACAGCCCGGACCTGGACCAGCAAATGGCGCAAACCCACGCCCGGCTGATTCAGGAACAGGCCAACGCGCGCCTGGCCGAAACTACCGCCACACGCTGGCAAAACCTGCTCGCCAGCCACTCGGTTTCACGCCAGGAGGCCGATGAGAAAACCTCCAACGCCGCTGCCGCCAAGGCCAACGCCGAGGCCGCTGCTGCCGACTATGCGCGGCTGTCGGCGCTGGAAAGCTACAAGACAATCCGTGCGCCATTTGCCGGCACCATCACCGCGCGTAACACCGACATCGGCCAGTTGATCAAGGCCGATACCGACAGCGATCCGGAGCTGTTCAACATCGCCGACACCCACCAATTGCGCCTGTACGTACCGGTGCCGCAGAACTACGCGGCGGTCATCCACCCAGGCCTTGAAGCCGAACTGACGGTGCCCGAGCATCCTGGCGAGCACTTCAAGGCGCGCCTGATCGGCGACTCCACCGCCATCGACCGCCGCTCCGGCACCCTGCTTGCGCAGTTCGTGGCCGACAACCCCAACGGCGAACTGCTGCCCGGTGATTACGCCGAAGCCACGCTGCCGATTCCAGCCGACACCCACGGCGTGAGCATTCCTGCCAGCGCCCTGATCTTCCGTGCCCAAGGTACGCAGGTCGCGGTGCTCGACGCGCACAACCACGTGCACCTGCAAACCATCCACATCGGCCTGGACCTCGGTGAGCGCCTGGTGATCGACCAAGGCCTTAAACCCGCCGACCGCGTGGTCGACAACCCGCCCGACGCCCTGCGCGAAGGTGACCCGGTGCAGCTGGCCGATGCCTCTGGAGGTGCGCATGCGCCCAAGGCTTAACCCCCTCGCGGCATTGATGCTGCTGGCATTGCAGGGTTGTTCGATGGCACCGACCTACAAGGTGCCCACGGTTGACCTGCCCGCCGGCTACCGTGAACAAACCAGCGACGGCCCGTGGCACAGTGCGCAACCGTCCGACCAACTGGCGCCTGAATGGTGGAAGCTCTACAACGACTCGCGCCTGAATGACCTGCAGCAGCAGTTGCTCAAGGCCAACCCGGACTTGGCGGCTGCACTTGCGCACTTCGATGCGTCCCAGGCGTACGCCAGCCAATTGCACGCCGGGCTGTTCCCGCAAATTACCGCCAGTGCGCAACCGCTGCGCCAGCGGCAATCGGATACGCGACCATTGCGCGGCAGCACGCAGCCCTCGGTATACAACAGCAACACCGCAGGGTTTTCGTTGAGCTATGACTTGGACCTGTGGGGCAAGATTCGTAACCAAGTCTCAGCCGGCGATGCCCAGGCGCAAGCGTCCGGCGATGACTTGGCGGTAGCACGCCTGAGCTTGCAGCATCAACTGGCAAGCCTGTATGTGCAGCTCAATGGGCTGGACGCGCAGGCGCGGATTCTGAACAGTTCGCTGGAGGATTTCAGCCAGGCGCTGCAACTGACGCGTAGCCGCTATGAAGGCCAGATCGCTTCGGAGCTGGACCTGACGCGTGCGCAAAACCAACTGGCTGAAGCCAAGGCGCAATTGGACGAAGTGCAAGGCCAACGCAACCTCACTGAACACGCAATGGGTGAACTGGTGGGCGTGGCGGCCAGCAACTTTACGTTGCCGCCGAGCCCGCAGTTGATCGCGTTGCCGGGCATCCCTTCACAATTGCCCAGCCACCTGCTGCAACGCCGCCCGGATATCGCGGCGGCAGAACGCCGGGTGTTTGCCGCCAACGCCAATATTGGCGTGGCCAAGGCAGCGTGGTACCCGGATTTCAGCTTGACCGGATTGATTGGCGGGCAGACCCAGGGCGTCGGCAACTTGTTTTCGGCGGGCAATCGTTATTGGGCGCTGGGGCCGCTGGTCAACCTGCCGATCTTTGATGGCGGGCGCTTGAGCGCTAATGAACGCCAGGCCAAGGCCGAGTTCGAAGAAGCCTCGGCGCAATACCGCAGCCATGTGCTGAAAGCCATCCGCGAAGTGGAAGACAACCTGGGGCAACTGCGGGATTTGCAGCAGGAGGCCCAGGATGAACAGGCTGCAGCGGATGCGGCGCAGCACACCCAAGCGCTGGCAATGAACAGCTACCAGGCGGGCGCGGTGAGCTACTTGGATGTGGTGACCGCGCAGACGGCCGCGTTGCAGGCGCAAAGGACGTTACAGGCGGTGCAGACGCGGCAGTTGCAGGCGAGTGTCGGCCTGATCACAGCCCTCGGAGGTGGCTGGCAACCCCCAGCCTAAACGCCCTTGTAGTGAGCGGGCTTGTCGAATCGTCGCACCGCCCCCCAGCGCGGGGCAAGCCCGCTCACTACAAGCATTTCAGGCGGCGAGTTTACCGCTGGCGATTGCGGCGGAGGCAGCCACCATTGCCCTAAGCAACACCGCACATCCCGCCGCCAGATCATCCGGCGCGGCATTCTCGATTTCGTTATGGCTGATGCCGCCCTCACACGGCACAAAGATCATCCCCGCCGGGCCCAGCTCGGCGACGAAGATCGCGTCATGCCCTGCCCCGCTGACGATGTCCATGTTGGAGAGGCCCAACCCATTCGCGGCATCGCGCACGGCGTCCACGCAGCCTTTATCGAAGTACAGCGGTGGGAAGTCGGCCGTGGGCTCCATTTCAAAACTCAGACCGTGCTTGGCACAGGTGTCATCGATCACCTTGCGCACCTCGGCAATCATCGAATCCAACCGTGCCGGTTCCAGGTGGCGGAAGTCCAGGGTCATGCGCACTTCGCCTGGAATCACGTTGCGTGAGCCGGGATACGCTTGCAGGCAACCCACCGTGCCACATGCATGCGGCTGATGCCCCAGTGCAGCCGCATTCACCGCAGCCACCACTGCCGCCGCGCCTACCAGGGCGTCCTTGCGCAAGTGCATCGGTGTCGGCCCCGCATGGGCTTCAACGCCACGCAATTTGAGGTCAAACCACTTCTGCCCCAGCGCGCCTAACACCACACCGATGGTTTTTTTCTCATCCTCAAGAATCGGCCCTTGTTCGATATGCGCTTCGAAATATGCGCCGACCTTGTGGCCGCTTTCCGGGCGAGTACCCGCATAGCCGATGGCATTCAACGCATCCCCAACGGAGATTCCGTCCGCGTCGACCTTGGCCAAGGTATCCGCCAAGCTGAATTTCTCGGCAAACACCCCCGAGCCCATCATGCACGGCGGAAAACGCGAACCTTCTTCATTGGTCCACACCACGACTTCCAGCGGCGCTTCGGTTTCCACGTTCAGGTCGTTGAGGGTGCGCAGCACTTCCACCCCGGCCAGCACACCAAAGCAGCCATCAAACTTGCCGCCAGTGGGCTGGGTGTCGATATGGCTGCCGGTCATCACCGGCGGCAGGTTGGGATTGCGACCGGGGCGACGGGCGAAGATGTTGCCGATACCGTCAACGGTCACGGTGCAGCCAGCGTCCTCGCACCACTGCACGAACAGGTCGCGGGCTTTGCGATCAAGGTCGGTGAGGGCCAGGCGGCACACACCGCCCTTGGGCGTAGCACCGAGCTTGGCCAAGTCCATCAGGGACTGCCACAAGCGGTCGCGGTTGATGTGCTGATGGGTGGACTGCAGAACGTCGAGCGCAGCGTTCATGGGGATCTCCTCAGGCTGTATGTTCTTATGAATTGACTCAGTTCCAGCTTTGGAATACAGGCAAACGTGTGGGAGCGGGCTTGCTCGCGAAAGGGCCGTGTCAGTCGCTGCAAATGTCGCCTGGAAGACCGCATTCGCGAGCAAGCCCGCTCCCACACTTGGATTGCATTTCAACTTATTTACAGCGGTGTTTTCACGGCGACAGGGCTGGCCCCGCGCTTGGCATTCAGGCCGTAATACAACAGCCCACCCAACGCCGAACCGGTAAACCAGCCGTAGCTGTAGAACCAGCTGAACGCATCGCTGCCCAACGACAGCAACGTCAACACCACCGGCACGCCAAACGCGATAAACCCGCTCCAGTTCCACGCCGGGTACACGTCATCGCGGTACAAACCGGCCAGGTCGAGTTGCTGTTTGCGGGTGATAAAATAGTCCACCACCATGATCCCGGCGATCGGCCCCAGCAGGCTTGAGTAACCGAGCAACCAATTGGAATAGACGGTTTCCAGGCTCACATCGGAAACGATCAACCCCAGCTTTTTCAGCAGCTCATGCGCCATCAGCGCCAACCCCACCAGCCCGGTGAGGATCACCGCCGTGGTGCGGTTGATCAGCTTCGGCGCGATGTTCTGGAAGTCATTGGTGGGCGAGACAATGTTGGCCGCCGTGTTGGTGGACAAGGTGGCGATGATGATCAGCGCCATGGCGATCGCCACCCACACCGGGCTCTGGATATGCCCGATCAAGGTCACCGGGTCGGACACGCTCACACCCACCAGTTTTACCGATGCGGCGGTCATGATCACGCCAAGGGCGGCGAACAGGAACATGGTCAGCGGCAGGCCGAAGATCTGCCCCAGAATCTGGTCTTTCTGGCTTTTGGCGTAGCGGCTGAAGTCGGGAATGTTCAGGGACAAGGTGGCCCAGAACCCCACCATCGCCGTCAGGCCGGCCATGAAGTAACCGGTAAGGCTCGCGCCTTCGGGGCGTTTGGGCGGGATCGCCATCAACTCGCTAAGAGACACATTGGGCATCGCCCACACCAACAGGCCGATACCCACGGCCACCAGCAGCGGTGCGGACAACGTTTCCAGGCGCTTGATCGACTCGGCGCCACGTAGCACCACCCACAAATTCAGGCACCAGAAAATCATGAAACCAATCACTTCTCCGGTGCCGCCAAGGGACTTCCAACCCTCGAAAATCGAGCCCAGGAACAGGTGAATCGCCAGCCCGCCGAACATCGTCTGGATACCAAACCAGCCACACGCCACCAGCGCTCGAATCAAACACGGCACGTTGGAACCGAGAATGCCAAACGATGAGCGCAACAGTACGGGAAACGGGATGCCGTACTTGGTACCGGGAAACGCGTTAAGGGTCAGCGGGATCAACACCACGATATTGGCCAGCAGGATCGCCATCAGCGCCTCCCCCACCGACAACCCGAAGTACGCGGTCAGCACCCCGCCCAACGTATAGGTGGGCACGCAGATCGACATGCCGACCCACAGCGCGGTGATGTGCCATTTGTTCCAGGTTCGTTCGTTCACCTTGGTCGGTGCCATGTCGTGGTTGTAGCGCGGGCTGTCGAGGACGTCGGGGCCGGCGTCGAGTTCGTACAGGCCGTTGCGTTCAATGACTTGCGATCTGTTCTGTTGCATGGCCGCTCCACGGTTTTTTCGAATTATTGTTGCTCATCCAACGCTGTGCACTGGATGGCCGGAGTACCTCGTAAACAACATGACATCACGGGTCCGGCCAGCCGCCACTGCACTCAATAACCGTGCCGACAACCGTTACCGCACCCGCACCGCTTATATAACTTACTGATGTTTATCAGCTTTCCAATTGAGCGTTGAGTACTTGCCACGTTACTCAGGCTAAATAACGCGATAGTTGCCCGAACCATCAGGACTCAATCTGGTGCAACACAATTATTTTTATTTACCGCCCTCGTCAAGAGGCATGTCTCAAGCGTCTGATTTGCAATAAGAAATGTTGCTCAATTTAGTAACCTGTCAAGTGCGTCAAAATGGTGAAAGGCTGCCACATTTTGGTGATTCGTACTTTTTATTCTTATAAATCAATGTCTTAAACAAGATATAAGCTTATAAAAAATCTTCTTGCCCAATCGAAAAACTCGGGCTAGTTTCTATTCCTGTCACCGATGACAGGAATTAATCGACCATCGGTAAGCAGCATTACAACACTTAGAACTGGCACAAGCCGGTCAAGCCTGTGAGGAACTCGACATGTCGCTGTTGATCCGTGGCGCCACCGTTATTACCCATGATGAAAGTTACCGCGCCGATGTGTTATGCGCAGGCGGTCTAATTCGGGCTATTGGTACGAATCTGGATATTCCCGCCGGCACTGAAACACTCGATGGCAGCGGCCAATACTTGATGCCCGGCGGCATCGATCCCCACACTCACATGCAACTGCCCTTCATGGGCACCGTGGCCAGTGAAGACTTTTTCAGTGGCACGGCGGCGGGCTTGGCAGGTGGCACCACGTCGATTATCGACTTCGTGATCCCCAACCCGCAGCAATCCCTGCTGGAAGCGTTTCACCAGTGGCGCGGCTGGGCGGAGAAGTCCGCATCCGACTACGGTTTTCACGTGGCAATCACCTGGTGGAGCGAGCAGGTGCGCGAGGAAATGGCCGAGCTGGTCAGCCAACACGGCATCAACAGCTTCAAGCATTTCATGGCCTACAAGAACGCGATCATGGCGGCCGATGACACCCTGGTCGCCAGTTTCGAGCGCTGCCTGGAGCTGGGCGCAGTGCCCACCGTGCATGCGGAAAACGGCGAGTTGGTGTACCACCTGCAACGCAAATTGATGGCCCAAGGCATCACCGGGCCGGAGGCGCACCCGCTCTCACGGCCCTCACAGGTGGAAGGCGAAGCGGCCAGCCGCGCGATACGGATTGCCGAAACCATTGGCACCCCGCTGTACCTGGTGCACGTTTCGACCAAAGAAGCCCTCGACGAAATCACCTACGCCCGCAGCAAGGGCCAACCGGTCTACGGTGAAGTCCTCGCCGGCCACCTGCTGCTGGACGACAGTGTCTACCAACACCCCGATTGGCAAACTGCCGCCGGCTACGTGATGAGCCCACCGTTCCGCCCACGTGGGCACCAGGAAGCGCTGTGGCACGGCCTGCAATCGGGCAACCTGCACACCACCGCCACCGATCACTGCTGCTTCTGCGCCGAGCAAAAAGCCGCCGGGCGCGACGACTTCAGCAAGATCCCCAATGGCACCGCCGGCATCGAAGACCGCATGGCGCTGCTGTGGGACGAAGGCGTCAACACCGGGCGTTTGTCGATGCAGGAGTTTGTCGCGCTGACCTCCACTAACACTGCAAAGATCTTCAACCTCTACCCACGCAAAGGTGCAATCCGCGTGGGTGCGGATGCCGACCTGGTGCTGTGGGATCCCCAGGGTACGCGGACGATTTCCGCCAAGACCCACCATCAAAAAGTCGACTTCAACATCTTCGAAGGCAAGACCGTACGCGGCGTGCCGAGCCACACCATCAGCCAGGGCAAGTTGGTCTGGGCCGATGGCGACCTGCGCGCCGAACGCGGTGCCGGGCGGTATGTGGAGCGGCCGACATACCCGGCGGTGTTTGAGCAGTTAAGCAAGCGGGCCGAGCGTTCCAGGCCCACTGCTGTGAAACGCTGATACCGCCTTCGGGAGCAAGCCTCCTCCCACATTCTGATGTGTGAACACATTCAAATGTGGGAGCTGGCTTGCCTGCGATGAGGCCAGTACAGGCAACAAAGATGCCCGCTAGAGGCAACCCAAAAAACCGTGAGGCCAATACCGTGATCCAGACCCTGACCCACCTCCCCCATCCCACTGAAGACGGGCCAACACTCGCCAGCCACTTCACCGACCTGGCGCCGCCCCTCAACGCCCGCCAGGCCCAACTCGAAGCCTCGCGCTGCCTGTATTGCTACGACGCGCCGTGCGTGAATGCGTGCCCCAGCGAAATCGACATCCCTTCGTTCATCCGCAATATCCACACCGAAAACGTGCAAGGCGCCGCGCAGAAAATTCTCTCGGCCAACATCCTCGGCGGCAGTTGTGCCCGGGTCTGCCCCACCGAGATCCTCTGCCAACAAGCCTGCGTGCGTAACAACACCGAAGAATGTGCCCCGGTGCTCATCGGTCTGTTGCAACGCTATGCCGTGGACAATGCACACTTCACTGAACACCCCTTCCACCGCGCCGCGTCCACCGGCAAACGCATCGCCGTGGTCGGTGCCGGGCCCGCGGGTTTGGCGTGTGCCCATCGCAGTGCCTTGCACGGCCATGACGTGGTGGTCTTCGAAGCGCGGGAAAAGGCCGGCGGCCTGAATGAGTACGGGATCGCCAAGTACAAACTGGTGGATGACTTCGCCCAGAAAGAACTGGATTTTCTGCTGCAGATCGGTGGCATCGAAATTCGCCACGGCCAGCGCCTGGGCGACAACCTCACCTTGAGCGAACTGCACCAGCAATTCGACGCGGTGTTCCTTGGCCTCGGCCTGGCCGCCAGCAAACAACTCGGCCTGCCCCACGAAGACGCCCCCGGCCTGCTCGCCGCCACCGACTACATCCGCGAACTGCGCCAAGCCGACGACCTCACCCAACTGCCCCTGGCCGACCGCTGCATCGTGCTTGGCGCAGGCAATACCGCCATCGACATGGCCGTGCAAATGGCCCGCCTCGGTGCCCGCGACGTCAACCTCGTCTACCGTCGCGGCCTGGCAGACATGGGGGCCACGCAGCATGAGCAGGACATCGCCAAGGCCAATCAGGTACGCCTGCTGACGTGGGCGCAACCGGAAGCCGTGCTGCTGGATGACAACGGCCACGTACGCGGCATGCGTTTCCTGCGTACGCGCATGGAGAACGGCCGCCTGCACCCTACCGGCGAAACCTTCGAACTGGCTGCCGATGCGATCTTCAAGGCCATCGGCCAAGGGTTTGACAGCGAGGCCTTGCACGACCCGCTGGCCCAGCAACTGCACCGCGTTGGCGAGCGGATTTTTGTCGATGAGCACCTGCGCACCAGCATTCCTGGCGTGTATGCCGGTGGCGATTGCGTCAGCCTCGGCCAGGACCTCACCGTGCAGGCGGTGCAACACGGCAAGCTGGCCGCTGAAGCCATGCACGCCCAACTCATGCTGAATGTGGAGGCTGCGTAATGGCCGATCTCTCGATTGTATTCGCCGGTATCAAAGCCCCCAATCCATTCTGGCTGGCCTCCGCGCCGCCGACTGACAAGGCCTACAACGTGGTCCGCGCCTTCGAAGCGGGCTGGGGCGGCGTGGTCTGGAAAACCCTGGGCGAAGACCCGGCGGCGGTCAACGTGTCGTCACGCTACTCGGCCCACTACGGCGCCAACCGTGAAGTACTGGGCATCAACAATATCGAGCTGATCACCGACCGCTCACTGGAGATCAACCTGCGGGAAATCACCCAGGTCAAAAAGGACTGGCCCGACCGTGCGCTGATCGTGTCGCTGATGGTGCCGTGCGTGGAGGAATCGTGGAAAAACATCCTGCCGTTGGTGGAAGCCACCGGCTGCGACGGCATCGAGCTGAACTTCGGTTGCCCCCACGGCATGCCTGAGCGCGGCATGGGCGCGGCGGTGGGCCAGGTGCCGGAGTATGTGGAACAGGTGACACGCTGGTGCAAGACCTATTGCTCGCTGCCGGTGATCGTCAAGCTCACGCCAAACATCACCGACATCCGCGTGGCGGCACGGGCGGCCTATCGCGGCGGCGCGGATGCGGTGTCGCTGATCAACACCATCAACTCCATCACCAGCGTCGACCTGGAACGCATGGTCGCGCTCCCCGTGGTGGGCACCCAAAGCACCCACGGCGGTTATTGCGGGTCGGCGGTCAAGCCCATTGCGCTGAACATGGTCGCCGAGATCGCCCGCGACCCGCAGACCCAAGGCCTGCCCATCTGCGGCATTGGCGGCATCGGCAACTGGCGTGATGCCGCCGAATTCGTCGCCCTGGGCTGCGGCGCCGTGCAGGTGTGCACAGCGGCGATGCTGCACGGCTTTCGGATTGTGGATGAGATGAAAGATGGCTTGTCGCGATGGATGGACAGCCAGGGCTACACCAGCCTGCAGGATTTTTCCGGGCGCGCGGTGGGCAATACCACCGACTGGAAGTACCTGGATATCAACTACCAGGTGATAGCGAAGATTGACCAGGCGGCGTGCATTGGTTGTGGACGTTGCCATATTGCCTGTGAGGACACCTCTCACCAGGCGATTGAGAGTGTGAAATTGGCGGATGGCACGCACAAATACGAGGTGATTGACGATGAATGTGTGGGCTGCAACCTGTGCCAGATCACCTGCCCGGTGGCCGACTGTATCGAGATGGTGCCGATGGACACGGGCAAGCCGTTTTTGAATTGGACGCAGGATCCGCGTAATCCTTATCGGGAAGCTGTGTAGCCCTTAATACCGCCATCGCAGGCAAGCCAGCTCCCACATTGGATCTATGTGAACCCGATCAACTGTGGGAGCTGGCTTGCCTGCGATGGGGCCATTAGCCTTCACCCACCTCTTAGGGCTCCAACCCAATCCCCCGCAAAATCACCCCCGTCACCGTCTGGATCGCCCGCTCAAACTGCATATCCGACAACGGCTGGTGATCATTCAAGATCGTCACCTGATGATCAAAATCGGCATAGTGCTGGGTCGACGCCCAGATCATGTACAGCAGGCTCGACGGCTCCACCGGCAAGATGCGTTTGTCCTCCACCCATTGGCGAATTTTCGCTTCCTTCATCTTGGCCCAGTCGTACAGGCTTTCATCCAGTGCCTCACCCAAGGTGGGGGCGCCATGGATGATTTCGTTGGCCCAGACTTTCGAGCCATACGGCCGCGTGCGCGAGCGTTGCATCTTGGCGCGGATGTAGCTGCTGAGCACTACACGCGGGTCATCGAAGGTTTCGAAGCTCAGGGCATCCTGCTTCCACAGTTCCAGCAGGCCGAACAGCACCGCGCTGTATAGCTCGCTCTTGGTGGTGAAGTAGTAATGCAGGTTGGAGCGCGGCAGTTGCACTTCTTTGGCGATGTCAGCCATGGCGGTGCTGCCATAGCCTTTTTCGGCGAAGATTTTCTCCGCCGCCAACAGGATTTTTTCGACGTTGACCCGGCGAATTCCGATCTTGTGATTGCCCATAAGGGCTCCCTGACAACAACTTGGGTTAAAGACTACCATCGGCTCTAGATCGCGGCGACAGGCCATAATGAAACTTCTGACGCGAACCTTTCCCGTGGAAATCGGATTGGTTAGGATCGCGGTCCCTATGAAGGATCATTGCAATGACTATTCGACCTCGCGTGGCCGCCGACGACCCAGTGCTGGGCGCACTGTGGGAGCGCTCGGTACGCGCCACCCATGCCTTCCTGCCCGAGGATGATATCCAGCGATTGCTGCCTCTGGTACGGGACACCTACCTGCCGATGCCCGCCCTGGAGGTGTGGGTGTATGAAGACCAGAACGGTATCGCCGGGTATATCGCCACGGGTGCGAGCAATGTGGAAATGTTGTTTATCGACCCCGATCGACGGGGCCAGGGCATTGGCCGGCAATTGCTGGACCACGTCCGCGCCCGTCACGACACGCTCACCGTCGACGTAAACGAGCAAAACCCACAGGCTGTGGGCTTCTACCTGCACTATGGTTTTATTCAGGTCGCGCGTTCGCCGCTGGATGGCGAGGGCAAACCCTTTCCCTTGTTGCACATGGCCTTACCGACTCCCTCACCTGAAGGTACTGAACAATGTTGATCAAGAAGACACTGACGACCGTCGCGCTGCTGGCGTCCCTGCTAGGCGCCTCGGCGGCGTTTGCCCATGCCCACCTGAAAAGCGCCATCCCCGCCGCCGACAGCACCGTCGCAGCCCCCGCCGACCTGCGCTTGACCTTCAGCGAAGGCGTCGAAGCTACCTTTACCAAGGTATCCCTGAGCAAGGACGGCACCGAAGTCGCCATCAAGGGCCTGGAAACCCCGGATGCCGACAAGAAAACCCTGGTGGTAACGCCGGCAGCCCCCCTGGCCGCTGGTACCTACAAAGTGGTGTGGGACGCGGTGTCGGTCGATACCCACAAAAGCAACGGCGAATACAGCTTCAAGGTCGGCCAATAACCCATGGCAACCCTGTTGGTGCTCTGCCGCTTCGTGCATTTCATCGTCGTATTGTTGATGTTCGGGGCCTGTGTATTCAGGCCCCTGCTGCTCGGAGCAGCCCCTCAGCCAGTGCTGGACCGGCAATTGCTGCGCATCACCCGTGCTCTGGCCTGGATTGGGCTGGTGTCTGGCGTGACGTGGCTACTGTTGATCACCGCCAGCATGGCTGGCAGTTGGAATGCTGCGCTGCATCTGGCGACAGTGCAGTTGGTGCTGGGCAAGACATTTTTTGGCCAGGTGTGGGTGTGGCATCTGCTGCTGAACCTGTTGCTGGTGATAGCGCTGGTCAAACCCTGGCCTGTGCTGCGCCTGCCCGTGATCGCGCTGCTGTTGGCGACCCTGGCCCCCGTCGGCCATGGCGCCATGCTGAACGGGCTCAGCGGGCAATTGCTGATTCTTAACCAAGTGGTGCATCTGTTCAGCGTGGGCGCATGGCTGGGTGGCTTGATGCTGCTGGTGTTGGTCCTGCGCCAACCGCACGGCTATGCAGTGGAGTCGATCCTGCGTCGATTCAGTGGCGTGGGGTATGGCTTGGTGGCGGGGTTGCTGGTCACGGGGTTGATCAACGTGCGGGTGCTGACTGGGCAATTCTGGCCCACACCGTTGTTCAGCGGCTTTGCGCTGATCCTGTTGATCAAGGTGCTGCTGGTGCTGGGGATGTTGGCGCTGGCGTTGCTGAACCGGTTGCGGATTGAGCGTTGTGAAGAGCGCCTGGGCAGTTTGAAGGCGAGTGTGATGGTGGAGTGGTTGCTGGGGGTTTCTGCCGTCGCTGCTGTTTCGCTGTTGGGCACCCTGCCCCCGATGGTCATGACCAACTGAGCTCTCCCCTTTGAAATGCAGCCAGCTCCCCCATTGATCGTGCTTGCGTTGGATGAGCCCGACCAAGTCATCGTATAACTTCCCCTTGACACCGCCCAAAATCCCCGCAAATATCGCCCTCAATGTTGTACGACGACGTACGACAAATAATAAAAACAACAAAAAAGGGAGCTTCACTGTGAGTCAATTCGCCCGCAATTCCTGCGCACGTCTCGGTTTGATCAGCCTCGGCAGCCTGGCCGTCACCGTCCCCCTCAGTGCCCAGGCCGACGGTTTTCTCGACGATGCCAAGGCCACGCTCAACCTGCGCAACGCCTACTTCAATCGCAACTTCACGAACCCGACCAACCCCCAAGCCAAGGCCGAAGAATGGACGCAGAACTTTATTCTCGACGCCAAGTCTGGCTTCACCCAAGGCACGGTCGGCTTCGGGCTGGATGTGCTCGGCCTGTATTCGCAAAAGCTCGACGGCGGCAAAGGCACCGCTGGCACGCAACTGTTGCCGGTGCACAGTGATGGCCGGCCCGCAGACAATTTCGGGCGCCTGGGCGTGGCGCTGAAAACCAAGCTGTCGAAGACCGAACTGAAGGTCGGCGAATGGATGCCGGTACTGCCGATCCTGCGCTCCGACGATGGTCGCTCCCTGCCCCAGACCTTCCGTGGCGGGCAGGTCACCTCCAACGAAATCGCTGGCCTTACGCTCTACGGCGGCCAGTTCCGCGGCAACAGCCCCCGCAACGACGCGAGCATGGAAGACATGTTCATGAACGGCAAAGCTGCGTTTACTTCAGACCGCTTCAACTTCGGCGGCGGCGAATACACCTTCAACGACAAGCGCACCCAAGTCGGTGTGTGGTACGCCGAATTGACCGATATCTACCAGCAACAGTACCTCAACCTCACCCACAGCCAGCCCGTGGGCGACTGGACCCTGGGCGCCAACCTCGGTTTCTTCAACGGCAAGGAAGACGGCAGCGCCCTCGCTGGCGACCTCGACAACAAGACCGCGTTTGCCCTGCTCTCGGCCAAGTACAACGGCAACACCTTCTATGTTGGCCTGCAGAAACTCACCGGCAACAGCGCGTGGATGAAGGTCAATGGCACCAGCGGCGGCACCTTGGCCAACGACAGCTACAACGCCAGCTATGACAACGCCAAGGAGAAATCCTGGCAGGTGCGGCATGACTTCAACTTCGTGGTGCTCGGCATTCCGGGGCTGACCATGATGAACCGCTATATCAGCGGCAGTAATGTGCACACAGGAGCGATTACCGATGGCAAGGAATGGGGGCGAGAGTCGGAGCTGGCGTACACGGTGCAGAGTGGCGCGTTGAAGGACCTGAACGTGCGGTGGCGGAACGCGACCATGCGTCGGGATTTTAGTAACAATGAATTTGATGAGAATCGGATCTTTATCAGTTACCCGATTTCGCTGCTGTAGATTCAAGGCCCCGCACGCTCCCACGAACACCACAAGGCCCATGTGGGAGCGGGCTTGCCCGCGATAGCAGTGTGTCAGACCAAGATGTCCTAACTGACCCTGCGCAATCGCAGGCAAGCCAGCTCCCACATTTGATCTCATTTGTCTGGAGGAGCGTTGACAACGCAGGGAATCTCTAACGATACTTCGATCAAGTCATACGACAACCTACAACAAAGACTGGAACTTCAATGACCACTACCACGCCTGTCCCCTTCAACCGCCTGCTGCTCACCGGTGCCGCCGGCGGCTTGGGCAAAGTCTTGCGCGAGCGCATGCGCCCTTACGCCCAGGTACTGCGTCTGTCGGACATCGCCAACATGGCGCCAGCGGCCGATGACTCCGAAGAAGTGCAACCCTGCGACCTCGCCGACAAACAAGCCGTGCACCACTTGGTGGAAGGCGTCGACGCCATCCTGCACTTTGGCGGCGTGTCGGTGGAGCGCTCTTTCGAAGAAGTGCTGGGCGCCAATATCAGCGGCATTTTCCATATCTACGAAGCCGCTCGCCGCCATGGGGTCAAGCGCGTGATCTTCGCCAGCTCCAACCATGTGATCGGCTTCTACAAACAGGGCGAGAAACTCGACGCCCACTCCCAACGCCGCCCGGACAGCTACTACGGCTTGTCGAAGTCCTACGGCGAAGACATGGCCAGTTTCTACTTCGACCGCTACGGCATCGAGACCGTGAGCATCCGCATCGGCTCCTCGTTCCCCGAACCGCAGAACCGCCGGATGATGCACACCTGGCTGAGCTTCGATGACCTCACCCAATTGCTGGAACGCGCGCTGTACACCCCCAACGTCGGCCACACCGTGGTCTACGGCATGTCGGACAACCTCGACACCTGGTGGGACAACCGCTACGCCGCGCACCTGGGCTTTGCGCCCAAGGACAACTCCGAAGTGTTCCGTGCCCAAGTCGAAACCCAGCCACCGGTGGCCGCCGATGACCCGGCCAAGGTGTATCAGGGCGGTGCGTTCTGCGCGGCCGGGCCGTTCGGTGACTGAGTGCGCATCCACCCAAGGGAATGAGTGCCAATGACTGCTGAATTGATTGTCGACGCCCGCAATGCCGTGGGCGAATGCCCGGTGTGGGTGCCCGAGGAAAACGCCCTGTACTGGGTAGACATCCCCAACGGCGGCCTGCAACGCTGGAGCGCTGCCAGCGGCCACGTCGCAGCCTGGAAGGCCCCGCAAATGCTCGCCTGCATTGCCCGCACCACAGCGGGCAACTGGGTTGCCGGGATGGAGACCGGCTTTTTCCAACTCACCGCGCACAACGACGGCAGCCTCGATACCACGCCTTTGGCCGGTATCCAACACCCACGCCCGGACATGCGCCTGAACGATGGCCGCTGTGATCGCCAGGGTCGTTTCTGGGCGGGCAGCATGGTGCTGAACATGGGCCTGAATGCGGCCGAGGGCACCCTTTACCGCTATGCGGCAGGGGCCGCGCCGCATGCCGAGTTGGGCGGTTTCATCACGCTCAATGGCCTGGCCTTCAGCCCCGATGGCCGCACGATGTATGCCTCGGACTCACACCCCTTGGTGCAGCAGATCTGGGCCTTCGACTACGACATCGACACCGGTACGCCGTCCAATCGCCGGGTGTTCGTGGACATGCACCAATACCTCGGCCGGCCCGACGGCGCGGCGGTGGACGCCGATGGCTGCTACTGGATCTGCGCCAACGACGCCGGGCTGGTCCACCGTTTCACCCCTGACGGTCGCCTCGACCGCTCCCTCACCGTGCCGGTGAAAAAACCCACCATGTGCGCCTTTGGCGGCAGTCGGCTGGACACCTTGTTCGTCACCTCGATCCGTGACGACCAGAGTGAGCAGTCCCTGTCCGGCGGCGTATTCGCCCTCAATCCCGGCGTCCAAGGACTCCCCGAACCCCGCTTCACCGTCTAGCCGCATCGCTGTGCCTTGAATACAAAAATAACAAGACAGGAGACACACCCAATGGACTTCAAACGCACCTTGCTCGCCGCTGCATTCATCACCCTCAGCAGCGCCGCCCAGGCACTGGAAATCAAGTTCGCCGACATCCACCCCGATGGCTACCCCACCGTGGTTGCCGAGAAAAACATGGGCGCCGCCCTGACCAAAGCCAGCAATGGCGAACTGACCTTCAAGTTCTTCCCCGGCGGCGTGCTGGGCTCAGAGAAGGAAGTGGTCGAACAGGCCCAGGTCGGCGCCATCCAGATGGCCCGGGTCAGCCTGGGCATCGTCGGGCCGGTGGTGCCGGACGTGAACGTGTTCAACCTGCCGTTCGTGTTCCGCGATCAGGCACATATGCGCAAAGTCATCGACGGCGAAATCGGCGATGAAATCCTCGCCAAGATCACCGACTCCGAGTTCGGCCTGGTGGCCCTGGCCTGGATGGACGGCGGTACGCGCAATATCTACACCAAGAAACCGGTGCGCAGCATCGCCGACCTCAAGGGCATGAAGGTGCGGGTGCAAGGCAACCCGCTGTTTATCGACGCATTCAATGCCATGGGTGCCAACGGCATTGCCATGGATACCGGCGAGATTTTCAGCGCCCTGCAGACCGGCGTCATCGACGGCGCAGAGAACAACCCGCCGACCCTGCTCGAACACAACCACTACCAAAACGCCAAGTACTACACCCTGACCGAGCACCTGATCCTGCCCGAACCCATCGTGATGTCGAAAATCACCTGGAACAAACTCAGCCCCGCGCAGCAGACCATGGTCAAGGATGCCGCCAAGGTCGCCCAGGCCGATGAGCGTGTGTTGTGGGACGCCAAGTCCGCCAGCAGCGAGGCCAAGCTCAAGGCGGCGGGCGTGGAGTTCATCACCGTCGACAAAAAACCTTTCTATGAGGCGACCGCTTCGACTCGCGAAAAATACGGTGCGGCGTACGCCGACATCATCCAGCGCATCGACGCCGTCGAGTAACACTCCCCCTCCTCCCTAGCAAGGCCCGGCGCGGTCCGCACTGACGCGCCCGGTTACGGTGAACGCCATGAAGAATCTACTGCTGCGCGTAAACGACCGCCTGTACATGACCTGCATCTGGGTCGCCGGCCTCTCCGTCCTGGGGGTCGCGCTGATCATCCCCTGGGGCATCTTCGCCCGCTACATCCTGGGTACCGGCTCCAGTTGGCCGGAGCCCACCGCCATTTTGCTGATGCTGGTATTCACCTTTATCGGCGCCGCCGCCAGCTACCGCGCCGGTGCGCATATGTCGGTGGCAATGATCACCGACCGCCTACCACCGCAACAACGCCGCCTCGTCGGCATCCTCTCCCAATTGCTGATGGCGACCATTTGCCTGTTCATGACGGTCTGGGGCGCCAAGTTGTGCCTGTCCACCTGGAACCAGTTCATGAGCGCCATCCCCACCCTGCGCGTGGGCATCACCTACATGCCGATCCCGATTGGCGGGTTGCTGACCCTGGTGTTCGTGCTGGAAAAACTCCTGCTCGGTGACCAAAGCCAGCGCCGTGTAGTGCGCTTCGACCTGGTTGAAGAAAACGAAGGGGCTGCCTGATATGGACGCATTGATTCTGTTGGGCAGCTTTATCGCCTTGATCCTGATCGGCATGCCGGTGGCCTACGCCCTCGGCCTGTCGGCGCTGATCGGCGCGTGGTGGATCGACATTCCGTTCCAGGCCTTGATGATCCAGGTGGCGGGCGGCGTGAACAAATTCTCGCTGATGGCGATTCCGTTCTTTGTGCTCGCCGGCGCGATCATGGCCGAGGGCGGTATGTCGCGGCGGCTGGTAGCGTTTGCCGGGGTGCTGGTGGGTTTTGTGCGCGGCGGCCTGTCGTTGGTGAACATCATGGCCTCGACGTTTTTCGGCGCGATCTCCGGCTCCTCAGTGGCAGACACGGCTTCGGTCGGCTCGGTGCTGATCCCGGAAATGGAACGCCGGGGCTATCCCCGCGAATTCGCCACGGCGGTGACCATCAGCGGCTCGGTCCAGGCGCTGCTGACACCGCCTAGCCATAACTCGGTGCTCTACTCCTTGGCAGCCGGTGGCACCGTGTCCATCGCTTCGCTGTTCATGGCCGGCGTGGTGCCGGGCTTGCTGATGAGCGCGTGCCTGATGGTGCTGTGCCTGATCTTCGCCAAGAAGCGCGACTACCCCAAGGGCGAAGTCATTCCCTTGAAGCAGGCGCTGAAAATCTGTGCCGATGCGCTCTGGGGCCTGATGGCCATGGTGATCATCCTCGGCGGCATTCTCTCGGGCATCTTCACCGCCACCGAGTCCGCCGCGATTGCGGTGCTGTGGGCGTTCTTCGTGACCATGTTCATCTACCGCGACTACAAATGGAGCGAGCTGCCCAAACTGATGCACCGCACGGTGCGCACCATTTCCATCGTGATGATCCTGATCGCCTTCGCCGCCAGTTTCGGCTACATCATGACGCTGATGCAGATCCCGGCGAAGATCACCACGATGTTCCTGACCCTGTCGGATAACCGCTATGTGATCCTGATGTGCATCAACGCCATGCTGCTGTTGCTGGGCACGGTGATGGACATGGCGCCGCTGATTCTGATCCTCACACCGATTCTGCTGCCGGTGATCCTGGGTATCGGCGTCGACCCGGTGCACTTTGGCATGATCATGCTGGTGAACCTCGGGATAGGACTGATTACCCCACCCGTGGGCGCGGTGTTGTTTGTAGGGGCAGCGGTGGGTAAGACCAGTATCGAGAAGACCGTGAAGGCCTTGCTGCCGTTTTACGGGGTGCTGTTTCTGGTGTTGATGGCCGTGACCTATATTCCAGCACTGTCGCTGTGGCTGCCGGGGTTGGTGCTCTGATGAAGATCGAACTTAACGACAAGCTGACCCATCTCACGTTGGTCCCGGCTGTGGGCGGCAGCATCGCCAACTGGTACGTCCTCGCCACCGGCCAACCGCTGTTGCGCCATAACGACGAACACGCCCAGCTTCCCGGAAAGCTGGGGTGCTATCCGCTGGCCCCCTGGTCCAACCGCATCGGCGACGGCGGTTTTGACAACCCCGAGGGTTGGTTGCCCCTGGCACCCAACAGCCCATTGGACCCGCTGCCGATCCACGGCTCGGCGTGGCAACAGGCCTGGCAAGTGGTCAGCCAATCGGCGAATGAAGCGGTGCTTGAGGTGGTGTGCGATACACCGTTTGCCTATCGTGCCGAGCAACGATTCAGGTTGGATAACGGCGAGCTGAGCATCACCTTGCGGGTGACTCACTTGGCAGAAAAAGCCGCATGGCACGGCGTAGGCTTGCATCCCTATTTCCCGCGCACTCCCGGCACACGGTTGCAGGCCAACGCTTCACAGGTCTGGCTAAGTGATGCGTCCAAGCTGCCCACCGGGTTGGCACCTCTGCCGGAGGACTGGAATTTTCAGCAGCTAAAGGCCTTGCCGGAAAGGTTGGTGGACAACGGGTTTTGCCAGTGGGATGGGCATTGTGTGATCGAGCAGCCGGAGCTTGGCTATTCGCTGGAATGTAACGCGAGCGGCGCGGACTACTTCCTGTTGTTCTGCCCGCCGGGGCTTGGGTTCTTTTGTGTTGAGCCGGTGAGTCACCCGGTGAATGCGCATCACCTTGCCGGAAGACCAGGCCTCAAGCTGTTGGAACAAGGCCAGTCGACCCACCTCGAATTTACGTTGAAATACCTGCCAAATGTGGGAGCGGGCTTGCTCGCGAAAGCGGAGGGTCAGTAACACATTTGTCGCCTGACACACCGCCTTCGCGAGCAAGCCCGCTCCCACATTTCGCTCCCCGGTGTGTCAAGGCGGGCTGTTTTTCAGCCGCCCTGCAGTATCGATACTCACCACCACCGACAAGCCCGGCCGCAACCGCTCACTCTGCTCCTGGTCGGGATCGACGGTGATCCTCACCGGCACCCGCTGCGCGATCTTCACAAAGTTGCCGGTGGCATTGTCCGCCTGCAACAGGCTGAACTCCGACCCAGTCGCCGGCGAAATATGCTGCACCGTGCCGTGAAACTTGCGGTGGTTCAGCGCGTCCACGGTGAAGGTCACCGGCTGCCCCACCTGCACGTTGTCCATCTGGGTTTCCTTCATGTTGGCGATCACCCACAGTTGCGGCGGCACCAGTGCCATCAACTGCGCACCGGAGTTGACGTAGGCCCCCAGGCGCACGCCAATCTGCCCCAACTGGCCGTCACGCGGCGCCGTGATGCGCGTGTTGGACAGGTCGATCCGCGCCAGCTCCACCGCCGCATCGGCACTCGCCACTGCCGCTTCCAGGGAGCCACGATTGACGATCACCGTCTGCAAATCCTGCCGTGCAATTTCCAGGCTGGCCTGGGCTTGCGCCACCGCCGCGATGGTCTGCGCGTTGGCCGCACGGGTCACGTCCAGTTCGCGTTTGGACACCGAACCGTCGCTGATCAACTCTTCATTACGGCGCAAGTCGGCGGTGCTTTTGCGCGCCTGGGCCTCGCTGTCGGCCAATGCTGCCTGGCGCAACTTGATGGTGGCCTCGGCACTGTTGCGCTGCTGCACCACATTCGCCAGCGACGCCTTCTGCACCGCCAGTTGCGCCAATGCCTGGTCGAGGCGCTGCTTGTAGATGCGGTCATCCAGACGCACCAGCAAATCGCCGGTCTTCACGTACTGGAAATCCTGCACCGGCACTTCAAACACGTAGCCTGCGAGCTGCGGCCCGATGATCGTGACCTGCCCGCGCACCAGGGCGTTCTCGGTGGTTTCTACCGCACTGCTGAACGGCGGCAATTGCCAGGCATAGAGCACGATCAGCACGCCGACGACGGCAATCGCGGCAAAGCCCAGGGACGATAGAATGCGCACCCGCAACGGCCGCAACTGAGTGGGCACAGCACCCGGTGGCGTGCTGCCTTCTGGGGTGGAAGCAATGGCGGTGGTGGTCGTGGTTGAAGGTTCGGTCATGAAGGTGCGCCGCTGGGTTGAACGGGAGTGGCTGCTTTGGTAGTGCTCATCAGCCACAGACTGCGGATAAAGATCCAGATCATGGTCAGCATCGCGATAATCGCGATCAGCATGAAGACATCGTTGTAGGCCATCACGTTCGCCTCACGGGTTGCCGCCGTGGCCAGGCTGCGGATGCCCATCAAGTTGCGCAGCTCGGGGTCGGCAATGATGCCGCCGTAGGCCGAACCGCCACTGCTGACCCGCGCGGCCACACGTGGGTCAAGCAGGGTCAGGTGTTCGACGATCATGCTGGAATGGAATTTCTCCCGCACGATCTGGAACGTGCCCAGCAATGCGGCGCCAATCAAGCCGCCGAGGTTCTGGCAAATGCCGAACATCACCGAGAAACTCACCAGGTTGCGCGGGTTGGTCAGCACGTTCTTGGTGCCCAGCACCATGGTCGGCCCCAGGAAGAACGTACCGCCGAAGCCTAGCAGGAACTGGCTGATATACAGGTTTTCCGGGCGGGTCAGGTTGCTGGAGAAGCTGTCCATCACCGAACCTGTTGCCATCAACGCCAAGGAGATAACCAGCGGCATCAGCAAGTGCGCCGGGTTGATGGTCAACGCGCTGACCACCAACCCGGCAATCGCCCCGGCCAGCATGACTACGTACAGCGTGTGCATCTGCTGGTAGCTCATGTTCAACATCTGCATGAACCCCACCGCGCCGGTGGACTGCTCGGACAGCACCATGCGAATCAGGATCACCGCCAGTGCCAGGCGGATCATCACGCCGCTGCCCAACCAGCGCGTCATCAGCATCGGGTTCGCGCGGTTATGCTCGATGGCCAGGCCGGCCATGATCAGCACCAGGGAGCAGGCCGAGGCCACGCCGATCCAGGGTGCTTCCAACCACCAGTCGATGCGGCCCAGGGACAACACCGCGCACAGCAGCGCCACGCCGGTGGCGAGGATGGCGAAGGTGAGGAAGTCGAGTTTTTCAAACGTCTTGAAGCGGTCACCCGGCGGTAACTTGAGCAGGAACACGCAGCCCAGGCAGATCAGCGCCATGCCCAACTCGAACAGATAAAGGCCGCGCCATTCGGCGATTTGCAGCAGATCTTCGGAGAACAAACGCGCCAACGGCAACGCCAACTGCGCGGTGCCCAACCCCAATACCAACGCTTTCAAGCGCCACTTGGCCGGAAACGCCTGGATCATGTAGTACAAGCCCAACGAGCTGAGCGCCGCCCCCACCATGCCGTGGGCGGCCCGTACCGCAATGGCCGAACTGAGGTCGTTGACGAACAAATGCCCGAAGGTCACCAGCGCGTAGAGCACCAGGAACACCTCGGTGAATGCCCGCAGGCCGAATTGTTGGCGAAACTTCACCAGCAGCAGGTTCATGCAGACGTTGGTCATCACGTAGGCGGCGGGCAGCCAGGCCATTTCGGCGGTGGTCGCGCCGAGTGCGCCTTGCAGGTATTGCAGGTTGGCGATCACCAGCGCGTTGCCCAAGCCCCCGGTGATCGCGACAAGAACGCCGACCATCGCGAACAGCCAACGCTTGTGCGTGGGGTGCAACGGGGTCGACGGCGAACCCGGCAGGCTGGGGCGTTCGTGGGGTTCCCAGGTGTGGGGGGTGTATTTGTTCATTCGCTGACCTAGATGACCCGACGGGGGACGTCGGTAAAACCATACTCAGAGAGTAGTAAACCTGAGGGGAGTTCATCTTGCCATCGTGAAGTTGGGGGGTTGGGGGGTTGAGGTGGAGTACATATCCGTTGTTTGGGTAACGGCCTCCTATGGTTCCGCTCTTACAGCGGCTCACTTTTGAAAAGCGCAAAAGTAAGCAAAACGCTCTTGCCCCACCACTCGGCACCTCGCTTAGGCTCGGTGTGCCCTCACTCCGGCTTGAATCCGTGGGCCGCCGCCACGCGCCATCCATGGCGCGGGGCGGCTAACCCGGCGTCCTGCCGGGTTACCCACGGATTCAAGCCTGCGTTCGGCCAGCGTGGTTTAACGGGGCGCCTAAGATCAAGATCA
>NZ_NKIG01000008.1:0-203475 GCF_002255865.1 Pseudomonas sp. PGPPP1
CGCTGGCCGAACGCAGGCTTTGGAGCGTGGGTAACCCGGCAGGACGCCGGGTTAGCCGCGCTGGGCCAGGGATGGCCCATCGCGGCGGCCCACGCTCCAAAGCCGGAGTGAGGGCACACCGAGCCTAGGCGAGGTGCCGAGTGTTGGGGCGAAGCGCTTTTGGTTACTTTTGGCGCTCTTCCAAAAGTGACCCGCTGTAAGAGCGGAACCCTAAGTAGCCGTTACCGCAGCAACGGATATGTACCCCCACCGACACTCAGTAGGCATCAAGCCCTGATCGCCGCCTCAACCCGAGCAATATACGTATCAAACCGCCCCACCAAATCCACCTGCTCAGGAAACCGCAACCACTGAATCTGCAACCCATCCATCATCGCCAGAATCTCCTCCACCAACCCCGCAAGATCCACATCCCCCCGCACCTCCCCCATCGCCACCAGTTCAGCAAACTGCCCCTGCATCCGCTGATGAATCGCCGCATACCGCGCCTGGAACCAGCCCCACGCCGGGTGCGTGTCCAACAAACTCTCCGCATTCAAAATGGTAAACGCCCGCACCACCCCCGGCGCCGTGGCGTTCGAGCGGTTGATCGCCCGCAGGCTGCCAAGCAAGCCATTCAAGGACTTTTCCGCGCGCACTTCATCGGCAATCCGTTGATTGACCTCATCCCGACGCTGCAACACCCCCATCAACAACGAGATCTTGCTTGGAAAGTGATGCAGTAAACCCGCCACGGATATGCCGACAATCGCCGCCACCTGGGCCATGGAGGCGCCGCCATAGCCTTCCAGGGAAAATACCTGCAAGGCCGCGTCGAGCAGTTCTTCACGGCGTTTTTCACCCTTGGGTGCACGACGAGTCTTGGGGGTGGGTTCGGTCATGGAGAAATCCTTGAGCTTTCCCGTTCGATCAGGCGACAGTCCAACAGGTTCAACCGTTGGACTTCATCCTCAACCGGCAGCACGCCCAGGCTTTCCAGCACACGGGTGGCCGCCAGCACGCCGATCTCCAACGCTGGCGGCTTGATGGTGCTGAGACTCGGCAGCAGCATTTCGGCAAATGGATAATCGCCAAAACCGAGTACTGCGCAGTCCTGTGGAATTTTCAAGCCGGCACGCTGACCGGCCAACAGGCCGCCGGCGGCCAGGTTGTCGTTGGCGAAGAAGATCGCGTCGGGCGGTGTGGCGTGGCTCATCAGCGCCTCCATTGCCTGCTTGCCAGCTTCGAACGGCGCACGGTCGGCGTCCGGGGCGAAGGTCCAGGGTTGCACACCCAACTCGGTCAGCGTGGCAGCAAACCCCTCCCCGCGCTCCATCGCGCTAAAGTCGCCGGCCGCGCTGTTCTGCACGAAGGCAATGCGCCGATAGCCCTGGCCATGCAGGTAGCGCGCGGCGCTGACGCCCACTTCGTAGTGGGAGAAACCGATCTGCAACGGCTCGCGTTCAGGCACGTAGTCCCAGGTTTCCACCACTGGGATATCGGCGTCGGCGATCATCTTTTCGGTGCCCGCGCTGTGAAAGCGACTGGTCAGCACCAGCGCTGCCGGCGACCAGCCGAGGAACGCGCGCACCGCGCTCTCTTCCTGCTCGGCACTGAAGTAACTCGATGCCAACAACAACTGATAACCATGGCGACTGAGGGTGTCGCTGAAGCCCTGGATGGTATTGGCAAAGATCGGCCCGGAGATGTTCGGGATCACCATCGCCACGATGCGTCCACGCGCCGAGGCCAGCCCACCCGCCACCAGGTTGGGCACGTAACCCAACTCGGCCACTACCTCGGCGATGCGTTCGCGACGCTCGGGCGAGACCTGCTCCGGTTGGTTGAAGTAACGCGAAACGGTAATCGCCGAGACCCCGGCCTGACGCGCCACGGTGTTGAGGGTCACGCGCCCGGCGCCACGACGTTTGCGCGGTTTGTCTTCGCTCACGGGGAAATCCTGTTAACAACAAAAAGGAATATAGGACTAATTTTTCAGTATTTGACGTTCTAAATCAGACCCACCAATAATGCCGATGTTAGCGCTAACAAAGCGCTTTGTCTGCTACTCGCTCGAGCGAGTGCCAGAGACGAATTCACAGGCGTCGCCGTCGCAGAACGGTAACGGTTCAGGGCATTTTTTTCGAGCGGGCATACCATGTACAACGTCCAACGCACTACGTTATTGATCCTGGCCGGGCTGACGGCCCTGCCCGCCTTTGCGGCTGACGAGCAGGAGCCGACGCTCAAGCCGGTGACCGTCACCGCCACCCGGCGCGAAGAGTCGCTGCAAAAAGTCCCGGTGGCGGTCTCGGTGCTCGATGGCGAACAGCTGGAACGCGACAACCGCAACGGCGTGGCCAGCATCGCCCAGCAGGTGCCCTCGCTGAACTTCCGCACAGGCGCGTCCAACAAGGACACCTCGCTGTTCGTGCGTGGCGTGGGCACCATCTCCACCTCCCCAGGCGTGGAGCCGACGGTGGCCACGGTGATCGACGGCGTGGTCTACGCCCGTCCCGGCCAGGCCACCCTCGACTTGCTCGACCTGGAGCGCATCGAAGTGCTGCGCGGCCCCCAGGGCACGCTGTTCGGCAAAAACGCTTCGGCCGGTGTGTTGAACATCACCAGCAAGGCGCCCACCGCCGAGACCCACGGCTATATCGACCAGTCCTACTACAG
This sequence comes from Pseudomonas sp. PGPPP1, assembly GCF_002255865.1. NCBI lineage: Bacteria > Pseudomonadati > Pseudomonadota > Gammaproteobacteria > Pseudomonadales > Pseudomonadaceae > Pseudomonas > Pseudomonas sp. PGPPP1. Next base: position 2,659 of record NZ_NKIG01000008.1, read on the forward strand.
CGGCAATGAAAGCCGCACCCGCTTCGGCATCGGCGGCAGCCTGGTGCCGGATGTGTTGAAGGGTTCGGTCAGCACCTTGTTCGGCAGCTACGACGGTAACGTCGACAACCAGCACAACGGCCAGGAGGTCAACGGCTACAACCACAAGGGCATTCGCGGCAAGTTGGAGTTCACCCCCAACGACGACGTGAAGCTGACCCTGATCGCCGACTACATGCAATCCCACGACGACGCGCCCAATGGCGTGGTGAGCAAGTCCCTGACGCCTGCGTTCGCCAACGCGCTGAGCCCGGTGCGTGCCTCCAGCGACAACCGCGACATCAACACCGATACCCGCAGCCATGTGGAAGACACCAACAAGGGCCTGTCGGCGCAGTTGGACTGGAACCTCGGCGACTACACCCTCACGTCAATCACCGCCTGGCGCGGTTGGGACAACACCCAGTACCAGGATGGCGACCGCCTGGGTACCGTGACCGCTGCCTTCCCCGGCACCGCCGACAAGGGCCAGTTGGAATTCAACCAGTACTCCCAGGAACTGCGCCTGGCTTCGCCCAAAGGTGAGTTTCTGGAGTACGTCGGCGGCCTGTTCTATATGCACGGCAAGGATGAAGAAACCTACCAGCGCACGCTCACCACCACCACGCGCACCGACCGTGGCATCGCCGACTACAGCACCACCAACGACAGCTACGCGGTGTTCGGCGAGACCACGCTGAACTTCACCTCGCGCTTTCGCGGCATCGCCGGCTTGCGCTACACCCATGACGACCTGAAATACGATCACCGCCGTGTCTCGACCTCAGCCACCACGGTCAGTGGGATTCAACCGGCCACGTCCAGCTCGGGCTCGGTGGATGAAGACGGTTGGTCGGGCCGCCTGGGCGTGCAGTACGACATCACGGACAACGTCACCAGCTACCTGACCTATTCGCGTGGCTACAAGGGCCCGGCGTACAACGTGTTCTTCAATATGCAGCCGCGTGATACCGACGCGCTCAAGCCGGAAACCTCCAACACCTGGGAAGCCGGGATCAAGGCCACGGCCTGGAACAACCGCCTGACCACTAACCTGGCGGTATTCCACAGCGACTACGACAACTACCAGGCCAACTTCTTCGACACCGTGGCCGGCCAAGTGGTAACGCGCTTGATCAACGCCGGCAGCGTCAGCACCGAAGGCGTCGAGTTGGACTACGCCTTGCAGGCTACCCAACAACTGAAGTTTTCCGGGGCACTGGCCTACACCCGTGCGCGCATCGACGAGTTCGCCTGCCCAGCAGGTGCAGCCGCCACCTGCAACGTGAACGGCAAGCCCCTGCCCTTCAGCCCGGACTGGAAAAGCTACGTACGTGCCGACTACACGATCCCGCTGGATAACGGCCTGGACATTGAACTGGGCACCGATTACAGCTGGCAGAGCGAAGTGCAGTACGACATCAGCCAGAACGTCGACACCCAGCAAGGCGCCTACGGCATCTGGAACGCCAGCGTGGCCCTGGCCGACTACAGCAACGGCTGGCGCGTCGCCTTGCTGGCCAAAAACCTCGCCGACAAGTCTTACTCGCCGCTGCTGGCCAGCGGTGGCAACTACATCTACCGCGCCGTACCCCGTGACGATGAACGTTACTTCGGCGTGCAACTGCGCAAGGACTTCTAAGCATGAGCCGTCAACTGAAACTCGGCGCCTTTCTCATGGCCACCGGTCACCATGTCGCCGCCTGGCGCCACCCGGACGTGCCGGCGAACGCCGGGCTGGATTTCGCCCAGTACAAACACCTGGCACGCGTGGCCGAAGGGGCGAAGTTCGATGCGCTGTTCGTGGCTGACAGCATTGCCGCGGCCACCGGTGAGATTGCCAGCCATATGGCGCGTTCGGATCATTTCGAGCCGCTGACCTTGCTCTCGGCGTTGAGTGCAGTGACGGATAACATCGGCCTGATCGCCACGGCGACCACCACCTACAACGAGCCTTACCATGTGGCACGTAAATTCGCCTCGCTGGATCACCTCTCCGGCGGGCGGGCGGGCTGGAACCTGGTGACCTCGGACGCCGCCGCCGAAGCGCAGAATTTTGGCCGCGATGAACACCTTGGCCATGGCGAACGCTACAGCCGCGCACGGGAGTTTCATCAGGTGGTGACCGGGCTCTGGGACAGCTGGGAAGATGATGCCTTTGTGCGCGACAAGGCCAGCGGCACCTACTACGATTCGGCCAAATTGCATGTGCTGGATCACGTCGGCGAACATTTTCGCGTCAAAGGCCCACTCAACGTGGCGCGCTCACCCCAGGGCCAGCCGGTGATCGTGCAGGCGGGTTCTTCGGAAACCGGCCGTGAGTTGGCAGCGCAAACCGCCGAAGTGGTGTTTACCGCACAGACCTCGCTGGAAAATGCCCAAGCGTTTTATGCCGACCTCAAGCGCCGTCTCTTGCAGTACGGACGTGACGCGGACTCGCTGAAAATCATGCCCGGCGTGTTTGTGGTGGTCGGGCAAACGGAGCTTGAGGCACAGGCAAAATTCGAGGCGTTCCAGGAGCTGGTCGAGCCAGAAGTCGGCGTCGCATTGCTGGGCCGTATGCTGGGTAATTTCGACCTGTCCGCCTACCCGCTGGACGGGCCACTGCCGGAGCTGCCCCTGACCGACAGCGGGCAGCGCAGCCGTCAGCAGTTACTCAGTGACCTGGCCAACCGCGAGAACCTGACCTTGGCACAACTGGGCCGGCGCATCGCCGGCGGGCGCGGGCATTACAGCTTGATCGGCACACCTGCGCAGATCGCCGATGAGCTGCAACGCTGGTTCGAAAACGGCGCGGCTGATGGCTTCAATATCCTGGTACCGCACCTGCCCGGCGGGCTGGAAGATTTCGCCCAGTGGGTGGTGCCTGAACTGCAACGGCGCGGCCTGTTCCGTACCGAATACACTGGCTCTACCTTGCGTGAAAACCTCGGTTTGGCACGCCCCGAAAACCGCTTTAAAAAGGACGACGCATGAAAATTCCGGCGCTGTTACTGGCCCTGCTGGCGGTGACCCAAACCGCCCTGGCCGCCGACCCTGCCACCCTGCGCATCGGCTACCAAAAAGGCTCGATTGCCCTGGTGTTGGCCAAGGAACACGGCCTGCTGGAAAAACGCTTCCCGCAGACCGACGTGAAGTGGATCGAATTCCCCGCTGGCCCGCAGATGCTTGAAGCCCTCAACGTCGGCGCGCTGGACGTGGGCTCCACCGGCGACATCCCGCCCCTGTTCGCACAGGCCGCAGGCGCGGACCTGGTCTACATCGGCGCCGAACCGCCCAAGCCCACTGCCGAAACGATCCTGGTGCGCAACGACAGTCCGCTGCACTCAGTGGCGGACCTCAAGGGCAAAAAAGTTGCGTTCCAGAAAGGCTCCAGCTCCCATAACCTGATCCTGCGTGCGCTGAACAAGGCTGGCCTGAGCTACAAGGATATCCAGCCGGTGTACCTGCCCCCGGCCGATGCCCGTGCGGCGTTCGAGCAAGGCAGCGTGGATGCGTGGGCGATCTGGGAACCCTATTCGTCCCTGGCGCTTAGCCAGAGCCCAAGCCATGTGTTGGCCAACGGTGAAGGGTTGGGGTTGTCGGGGCCGGTGTACACGGCGCGGCGCGAGTATGCCAAGGCCAATAGCGCGTTTGTGCATGACCTGCTGGGCGAACTGACTGCGGCAGAAGCGTTGACCCGTAGCCAACGCGAAGACAGCTTGAAGGTGTTGACCCGTTTTATGGGGCTGCCAGCGAATGTGATTGCGCGCTACATGGACAATCGCCCGCCTTCGCCGATCCTGCCGATTGACGAGAAGATCATCCAGGCGCAGCAGGCGACGGCGGATTTGTTCTACCAGAACCGGTTGCTGCCCAAGGCCATCGACGTGAAAAAAGCCGTGTGGAGATCAGAAGCCAACTGATCTCCAAATGTGGGAGCGGGCTTGCTCGCGAAAGCGGCGGGTCAGTCAATAGATGTATTGGCTGACCCGCCGCTTTCGCGAGCAAGCCCGCTCCCACAGTTTTTACCGCGTCAGGCGTGATTACGGGTGCTTTTCTCGATCAGGCACATCGGGGTTCCGGCAATCGGTTCCTGCATCACCTGCACCTGCACATCAAATACCTGGCGCATCAACTCGGCACTGATCACTTCCCCCGGCGCACCATGCGCCACCAGCCTGCCGCCGTGCATTACCGCCAGGTGATCGGCATAACGACAGGCCTGGTTGATATCGTGCAACACCGTCATCACCGTCTTGCCCTCTGCCGCCAATTCCCTCATCAAATCCAACAGCTCAACCTGATGACTGATGTCGAGGTAAGTGGTGGGCTCATCCAGCAATACCACCGGCGCATTCTGCGCCAGCACCATTGCCAGCCACGCCCGTTGCCGCTGGCCACCGGACAAGTCTGCCAACGCGCGATCCGCCAAACCGTCCAGCTCCAGGCGCTGCATGGCTTGGGTCACATGGGCTTGATCGTTGCCGCTCAAGCGCCCCCACAGCGAGTTGTGCGGGCTGCGCCCATAAGCCACCAACTGGCGCACGCTGACGCCTTCCGGCACCGGCAGCACCTGCGGCAAAAACGCGATCTGCCGTGCCAATTGGCGAGCAGACACGCTGGCGTAGGCCTGCCCGTCCAACGTCAGTTCGCCCTGGGTCGGCTTGAGAATGCGCGCAAACGCCTTGAGCAAGGTCGACTTGCCACAGCCGTTCGGCCCGATCAATGCGGTGACCTTCCCGGCCGGCGGCGTGAACGACAGCCCTTGCACAATGCGCGTCGCACCGTAGCCAATATCGAGCTGATGTGCCTGCAAAATACTCATGTCATCAGCCCTTGAACCGTGCCAGCAACCAAAGAAAATACGGTGCGCCAATCACCGCTGTGAGCACCCCTGCGGGGATTTCGCTGGGCGCGATCAACGTACGCCCCAGCGTGTCGGCCAGCACCAGCAACAGCGCACCGATCACCATCGCTGCCGGCAGCAGGTACTGGTGGTGCCCGCCCACCAAGCGCCGCGCCATATGCGGTGCGACCAGCCCGATAAAACCAATCGGCCCGATCACCCCAACCCCCAGGCTGGTGAGCAGCACCGCACACGCCATCGCCAGCCAGCGCGTACGGTTCAGCGCCGTGCCCAAGCTGTGCGCCGCCTCATCGCCGAGGGCAATCAGGTTCAGCGGTTTGGCCAGGCACAAGCCCAGCGGGATCAACACCAAAAACGGCAACACCAGCGCCACGTGGTGCCAGTTGCGGCTCCACAGGCTGCCCGTGAGCGCGAGCAACGCGGTGTTGATGTCCAGCGGGTGGGACAGGATCAAGAACTCGGTGACGCTGGACAAGGTCACCGCAATCGCCACCCCGGACAGCGCAAAGCGCACCCCGGAAAAACTCACGCCGGTGTTGTACAGCGCCAGCAGCAACGCGCCGCCGGCACCGCCCAGGCACGCCACCAGCGGCAGCCAGGCAATCGGCAGCTGCGGCCAACTGATGATCGCCACGGTCAGCGCCAAGCCTGCGCCCTGGGTGACGCCGAGGATTTCCGGCGAGGCCAGCGGGTTGCGGATTACGCCCTGCACAATCGCCCCGGCCAGACCGAAGGCAGCACCTGCGAGAATCGCGATCAGGCTGCGCGGCAGGCGATGGTTCCATACTTCGAAGTCGAGGGCGTCGTGGGCCAACAGGCGGTCGAGCACGGTTTCGGGCTTGAGCCACTGGGTACCGGCGCTTAGGCTGATGAACGTTGCCAGCAGCAACAGCCCCAGCAGCAGCCAAAGGCGCAATCGTGGGCGGATCATAGGGCGCGCCTGGCGAGAAAGAGGAAGAACGGTGCACCGATCAATGCAGTCACCACACCCGCCGGGGTTTCGACCGGAAACGCCACGGCGCGGCTAAGCAAGTCGGCACCCAGCACGATCACCGCGCCCAATGCCGCGCTCAACGGGATCAGCCAGCGGTAGTCATTGCCCAGAAACTGGCGAAGGATATTCGGCGCAATCAGCCCGACAAACCCAATCGGCCCCACCGCGCAGACACTCGCCCCCACCAGCAACAGGCTCGCGACAAACACCTGCAAACGCAGGCTGGCGATGCCCACGCCCAAGGAGCGCGCGGCGTCTTCACCGAGGTTGATCAGGTTCAAGCGCGGTGCACACCAGAGCGCCCACAGGCCGCCGATCAGGGTGCACGGCCAAAGCAATTGCACCTGCGCGGCGCCGACATTGGTCAATGAACCGGCCAGCCAATTCAGCACACTTTGCGCCTGGGCTTCGACCAGGATCACTGTGAGGCGGGTCAATGCCGCGCACAATGCCGCAACCGCCACACCGGCCAGCACCAAGCGGCCTTGGGCGGTAGTCGGCGACCAGGCACCGCCGAGACTGAACACCGTGACCCAGGCCAACGCGCCGCCCAGGCAAGTCATCAACAACGCGCCACCGGCAAACGGTGGCGCGACCAAGCCTGTCGAGAACAATGCCAAGCCCAATGCCGCTCCCGCCGTTACGCCGAACAACGATGGCGAGGCCAGGCGGTTACGGGTGATGCCCTGCATCAGCGCACCGGCCAGGCCCAGGCAAGCCCCCACCAGCGCTGCACATACGGCACGCGGCACCCGCAATTGGGCGACGATATACGCCATATTGCCGCCCTCGCTGCCCTGGTGAACCAGGCCATTCCACGCATCTGTTGCGGTGAGCGTGAACGGCGACCAGCTGTACAGCGAGAACCAGAACAACACGGCCCCCAGCAACACAATGCCGACGGCGGCGGAACTGCGCGGCACGCTTAGTGGCTCAGTACGGCTTTGCCGCCTTTGAGAATCGCCAGCGCGTCTTCGGCGATCTGCTCCGAGGCCAGCACGCCCCGGTTACGCGCCCAGCTGTCGCCGTCGACTTCGGCTACGTGTTTGTTACGCACCGCGCCAAGCACTTGCCACAGCGGCTGCTTGCTCCAGGTGTCGACGATGCTCGGGCGGCGGTAGTGGCCGACCAGCAGCCAGCCCGGGTCCAGTGCCAGCAGTTGTTCCAGGCTGACAAACTCGGTGGGCGCAGCATTGGCGCGTACCGACGGCACTTTCAGGCCGATGGCTTGCAGCACGCTACCGGCGTAGGAGTCCGGGCCGTGCATCGAGAAGCTGTCCTCACGGGCAACGCCAAACAACACGCTGGCGCCGGCGGGAATCTGTTGCGCGATGGCTTTCAGATTGTCGCGGTTCTTCTGGATACGCGCTTGCATCTGCGGGCTCTTGCCCAACGCCTTGCCGATCAGCTCGGCGGATTTCAGGCTGCCTTCGTAGTCCTCACCGCGTGACGGCAGCAACAGGGTCGGCGCGATGCTCGCCAGGTCGCTGTACAAGGCTTGATGACGGTTGAGGTCGGCGACAATCAGGTCCGGCTTGAGCCGGGCGATTTCCTCGATGCTTGGCTGCGAGCGCAAGCCCACCGACTTCCACTGGCCGATGGCCTGACGCACGCGCGGCAATACGCGGTTGGCATCGCCATCATCGGCAGCGCCTACCGGGGTGACGTCAACGGCGGCGAGGCTATCAAGAAAGGAAAACTCCAGCACCACCACGCGCTTGGGCGCATCCGGCAGGTGTACGGCGTGCTGGCCGTCGTTGAGGTCGATGGGAGCAGCGCTCAACACGCTTGAAGAGAACGCCAGCAGGCAGGCGGCCAGGGTGGGGATGGAGCGCAGCAATCGCATGACAAGGACCTCGGCGTTAAAACACCCCAGCTAGACAGGCCGGGGAAAACGGCGGGTACTATTCCATATCGGGGCGGCGCAATCAAAAAACATTCTCATTGGCGCCACCCACCGGGCATTGGCGGGCTTTTTGTGGGAGCAGGCTTGCCTGCGATACAGGCACCTCGGTGTGTCACAGGTACGGAGGTGATGCTATCGCAGGCAAGCCAGCTCCCACACAAGCCCGCCCACATCAGGACCAGCGATTAGAAATCGACAGTGGCCGACAACAGGTAGGTACGCGGTGTCGCCAGGGTCAGCCCCGGCTCGCTGTCATCCGACGCACCGGCCGAGCTCCAGTAGCGCTTGTCCGCCACGTTTTCCACATTCGCGCGCAGGGTCACGTGCTTGTCGTCCACCTTGAACGCATAACGTGCGCCGACGTCAATACGGTTCCAGGCGTCGATTTCCTTGACGTTGGACTGGTCCAGGTACTGCGAGCTGGAATGGATGCCACGGCTGGTCAGGGTCAGGCCTTCAAGCCCCGGCACGTCCCATTCGGCGCCCAGGTTGACGTTGTACTCTGGCGTGGCCGGTGCGCGGTTACCGTCCCAAGTGCCGTTGGTGGTGTCTTTGAGTTTGCTGTCGATGTACATCACCCCGCCCAACAGGCGCACGCCCTTGAGCGGTTCGCCGAATACGCTCAGCTCCGCACCGGTGTTTTCGCGCTTGCCATTGGGGCCGAACAGCCGCGTGGTGGCGTTGGTTTCATAGGCCGGCTGTTTGATGCGGAACACGGCGGCGGTCACGGCGAAGGCGCCGGCGTCGTATTTGGCGCCGACTTCCACCTGGCGGCTGATGAACGGCGGGAAGATCTCGTCCTCGTTACGCGAAGTGGACGGCGCGATCTTGCCCTGGCTCAGGCCTTCCATGTAGTTGGCGTACAACGACAGTTTGTCGGTGGCCTTGAACAGGAGGCCGCCCGACGGCGAGAGTTTTTCTTCGTCGTAGTTGGTTTTGCCTTTGATGCCGTCGCTCCAGTCATCCACCTTGACCCGCTGCCAGCGCGCGCCGAGGGTCAGCAACAGGCGGTCGTCGAAGAAGCCAAGGGTGTCGGACAGGGCCACACCGCTGAAGGCGTTCTCGGTATAAACCTTGGCGTCCTGGCGCGTTGCCGTGGACGGCGTTGGGGTTTGCACCGGGTTGTACAGATTGCTCGGCGCCGCCGCATACCGTGCGCCGCCGTTGGTGAAGTCCATGTAGAAGTAGCTGGCCGCCAGGTTGACTTCGTGGCTCACCGGCCCCGTATGGAACCAGTTACGCACGCCGGCGGTGTAGGTGCGCACGTTTTCATCGCGGGTGAAGTCGCGCGGCTGCACACTGAAATCCCCAGCCGCATTGCTCACGGAGACTGCATGACGCAGGAAATCGTGGTTGCTTTTACGCGCGCCGACACCGCCGTACAGCATCACGTTGTCGCTGAGGTCGTATTCAGCGTTGACCGTACCAAAGGTGTCGTGGGTGCGGGCCTTGCTCCAGGATTGCGCATAGTTGCGGCGCACATCGTTGGCGCTGGGCACCGGCGCGGCGGCTGCCACCTGCACGCGTTCCTGGGGGGCATCGGTGTCGCGTTCGGTGTGGCCGATATCGGTGGAAAGGCGCAGGCGCTCGCCACGAAAATCCAGGCCCAGCACGGCCATTTCGCGGTCGACGGTTTGGTGATCCCATTCGGTATCGCCGGACTGCTTCACGCCGTTGAAGCGGATGCCGAACTTGTTGTCTTCGCCAAAGCGCCGCCCTACGTCCACCGCGCCGCCGGCCTGGCTGCCAGAGGCCCAGGTGCCGGTGAACGAATTGATGTCCTTGTCGGTGGCGCGCTTGGGCACCACATTGATCCCACCGCCCACGCTGCCACGGGGCGAGATGCCATTGATCAACTGGCTCGGGCCCTTGAGGATGTCGACGCGATCGGCCATTTCCATATCGATGGTGTACGTCGGCAACACGCCGTACAGGCCGTTGTAGGCCACATCGCTGTTGAACAGACTGAAACCACGAATAGTGAACTGCTCGTAACGCCCACCGGCCGGGTTGGTGGCGCGTACCGAAGGGTCGGCGGCGATCAGGTCGCCCAAGGTGCGCGCCTGCTGGTTCTTCACCGCTTCTGCGGTGTAGGTGGTGATGCTGAACGGGGTCTCCATGAAGTCCCGCGTGCCCAGCATGCCTTGCGCGGTGCGTCGCGCCACTTGGCCACCGGCGTAGGTATCGCCGTCGTACAGGCCAGTGGTGCCGAGGATCGAGGTCGGCGCCAACTCCAGCGTACTGCCCTCCGGCACCGGCACCAGCCTGTAGGCCTGTTCACCCATGGCCTGCAGTTGCAGGCCAGAACCTTGCAGCAACCGGGCAAAGCCCTCTTCCACGCCAAATTCTCCGGACAAACCACTGCTGCTGCGCCCGCTCACCAGCGCCGGGTCCACCGACAGATTGACCCCGGCCAAGCCAGCAAAACGGGTCAACGCCGCGCTCAGGCTGCCGGCTGGCACTTGGTAGCTGCGGCGGGCGGCGGTGTCTTCGGCGAAACTGACGGCGGTGAAAAACGGACTGGCGCTGAGGCTCAGCAACAGGCTCAGCTTGAGCAAGGGACGGACGACGGGCATGGGAGGAAGCTCTCGATTTTGTTCACATACCTGGAATGACCGGCGACGCAAAGAAAAGGGACAGGTTTATTTAATTATTTTTCAACGCGGCCAAATACCTCGATCACCAGAGGCTAGCGGTGCGCGCAGTTTCCCGGCTGGACGCAGATCAAAATGTGGGAGCTGGCTTGCCTGCGATAACGGTGTATCAGCCAGCATTTGTAGCGACTGACACACCGCCATCCCACATTCACCACACCGCAATATGGGAGTCCGCCCGCGGCTCGGTGCCGCCGCACAGCACCCCGCTAACCGGATCACGCAGGATGATCTGGCCACGCCCGTATTCTGTGAGATCACTGGCAATCTGCACCTGATGCCCGCGCCGTGCCAAGGCATTGGCCAGGTCTCGGGAGGCGCCCTGCTCGATCCCCACCTTCATCTCCCCCAACCATTGCCAGCGCGGTGCATCCAGCGCCGCTTGCGGGTTGAGGCCGAAATCCACCAGGTTCATCACCATCTGCACATGGCCCTGGGGCTGCATATAGCCGCCCATTACGCCGAACGGCCCAAGGGCCTGGCCGTCCTTGGTAAGGAAGCCCGGGATGATGGTGTGAAAGGTTTTTTTGCCCGGCGCCAGGCAGTTGGCGTGGGCCGGGTCGAGGCTGAATTCCTGCCCGCGATTCTGCAAGGCGATACCGCTGTCGGGCAGCACCACGCCGGAGCCAAAGCCGTGGTAGTTGCTCTGGATAAACGAAACCATGTTGCCCTCGGCATCCGCCGTGGCCAGGTACACCGTGCCGCTGGCATGGGGGTCGCCGGGCTTGGGCGGCTGCGCCTGTTCGCCGATCTGCGCGCGACGTCGGCGGCTGTAGTCGTCGCTGAGCAGATCGGCAACAGCGACGCGCATGTGCTGCGGGTCGGTGATGTAGTGCAGGCCGTCGCTGTAGGCGAGCTTCATCGCCTCCAACTGGCGGTGCCAGGTCTGCTGGCTGTCGCGGTGGTCGAACTCGAAGCCTTCGAGGATTTTCAGCGCCATCAACGCCACCAGGCCCTGGCCGCTTGGGGGAATTTCCCAGACGTCGACGCCACGGTAGTTGACGTGGATCGGCTCGACCCACTGCGCACGGTAATCCTTGAGGTCACTGGCGCGCAGGTAGCCACCGCTGGCGCGTGAATGGGCGTCCAGGCGTTCGGCCAGGGCGCCGCGATACAGGCTTTCACAGCGGGTTGCGGCCAGTTCTTCGAGGGTGCGAGCCTGGGCCGGGTTGCGGAAAATTTCGCCGGCCCGAGGCGCGCGGCCTTCAATCAGGAAGGTGTCAAACCAGGCGTCCAGCACCGTGTCGCGATGGGGGCTGAATTCGTCCAGTGCGATCTGCCATTGGTGGGCGACCACCGGCGACAGCGGGAACCCGTCCCGCGCCAGGCGGATGGCCGGTTGCAACAGCTCTTCAAACGGCAGCGCGCCGAAGCGTTGCGACAGCTCGGCCCAGGCCGACGGGCAACCGGGCACGGTGACTGGAGTCCAGCCATACAGCGGCATCTGGTCATGCCCTGCCGCCTTGACCGCCTCGATACTCAAGGCCGCCGGCGCGTGGCCGTTGGCGTTAAGGCCATGCAGTTGGCCCTTGGCCCAGACCAACGCAAACGCATCGCCGCCCAAGCCACAACCGGTGGGCTCTACGACCGTCAAAGCAGCCGCCGTGGCAATGGCCGCATCAATGGCGTTGCCGCCCTTTTGCATGACCTCGATACCGGCCTGGGCGGCCAGCGGTTGGGACGCCGCCACCATGCCGCGCTGGGCAAACACGCTTTGGCGCTGCGACGGATAGGGGTACTCGTGAGCAGAAAATTTCAACATGGCAGAGACTCTTCGATTCATTGGCCGGACTTGATGCGGTTCCATTCCCGGGTCATCAGGCGCTGGATATTTTCCGGCAGGTCGGCGGAGACAAAGGTGTGGTTGATCACGTCGTCACCGGGGTAGATGCCTGGGTTGCCGCTGACTTTGGGGTCCATCAGTGGCGTGGCGTCCTTGTTCGGGTTGGCGTAGCCGACGTAGTCGCTGACGGGCGCGATCACTTCAGGGCGCAGCAGGTAATTGATGAAGGCATGGGCGTTGGCCGCGTTACCGGCATCCTTGGGGATCGCCAGCATGTCGAACCACAGGTTCACACCTTCCTTGGGGATCAGGTAACGGATGTCGATGTTTTTACCCGCCTCCTTGGCACGGCTCTGGGCCTGCATCACGTCGCCAGAATATCCCACTGCCACGCAAATATCCCCGTTGGCCAGGTCGGCGGTGTATTTCGAGGAGTTGAAGTAGGTCACCGATGGGCGCAGCGCCATCAGCCGGGTCGAGGCCTGTTTGTAGTCATCGGGCTTGGTGCTGTTGGGGTCCAGGCCGAGGTAGAGCATGACTTGGGGAATGATCTTCACCGGCGCATCAAGAAAGGCCACCCCACAACTTTTCAGCTTGGCCAGGTTGCCCGGTTCGAACACCATGGACCAGGAATCCAGCACGGCATCCTTACCCAGCACGGCGCGCACTTTTTCGGCGTTGTAGCCGATGCCCACGGTGCCCCACATGTACGGCACGGCGTAGCGGTTGCCGGGGTCGGCGGCCTCAAGGCGTTGCATCAGGCGCGGGTCTAGATGCTTCCAGTTGTCCAGCAGATTGCGTTGCAGCGGCTGGTAGGCACCGGCGCGAATCTGCTTGGACAGGAACTGGCTGGACGGCACCACCACGTCGTAGCCCGAATGCCCAGAGAGCAGCTTGGCTTCGAGCATTTCGTTGGTGTCGAAAATGTCGTACTGCACCTTGATGCCGCTGTCTTTCTCGAAGTGCTTCAGGGTGTCGGGGCCGATGTAGTCGGACCAGTTGTAGACCTTGACCACCGAATCGGCAGCCTGGCTCATGGGCACAACGGCGGCGCAGCACAGGGCGACAAACACACTCGATAAACGCATGGCAAATTTCCTTGGAAGGGTCATAACACGCGGCTGAGAAAGGCCCGGGTACGGGGATGGCTGGGGTGGCTGAAAATCTGCTCTGGCGGTCCTTGTTCGATGAGTTCGCCCTGGTCGAGCACCACCACGCGGTCGGCCACTTCACGGGCAAAGCCCATTTCGTGGGTGACCACCACCATGGTCATGCCCTCCTCGGCCAGCTCCTTCATCACTTGCAGCACTTCACCGACGGTTTCCGGGTCGAGGGCGCTGGTGGGTTCGTCGAACAGCATCGCCTGGGGTTTCATCGCGAGGGCGCGGGCGATGGCCACTCGTTGCTGCTGGCCGCCGGAAAGCATCGAGGGGTAATGGCTGGCCTTGTCCGCCAGGCCCACCCGTGCCAGCAGGGCACGCGCCTGTTCCAAGGCTTCGGCGCGCGGTGTGCCGAGCACGTGGATCGGTGCTTCGATGATGTTTTCCAGTGCGGTCATGTGAGGGAACAGGTTGAAGCGCTGGAACACCATGCCGATATCGCGGCGCTGGCGAGCAATGTTGCGCTCCGAATCGCGCACCAGGCTGCCGTCGCTGCGTTCGCGATAGCCCATGGAACGGCCGTTGACACGAATGCGCCCGCCCTGGATGTCCTCCAGCAGGTTGATGCAGCGAATGAAGGTGGTCTTGCCCGAGCCCGAGGCACCGATCAGCACCACCACTTCGCCGCGCCGCACTTGCAGGGAGATGCCCTTGAGGATCTGCAAGTCGCCGAACGACTTGTGCAGGTCCAGGGCTTCGATGATCAGTTCGTCACTTTTGTGCGCCATGGTTAGCGTCCCCTCAGCAGTTTCAAGGTGCTGCGCCCGAACATGCGGCTGGACGCGGGCGGCGGTGTCGAAGGCCGGTCGGACTGGCCGAAACGTGCCTCCAGCCAACGCTGGAAGAAGCCCCACAAGGTGGTGAGCATCAAGAAGTAGATGGCGACCACCAGGTACAACTCGAACACACGGAACGTCGCCGAGGTGACCATTTGCGTACTGAGCAGCAACTCCTGCACGCCGATCACGCTGACCAGGGTCGTGTTCTTGAGCATCACGTTGAACTCGTTGCCCAGCGGCGGCACGATCACGCGGAACGCCTGGGGCAGCACGATGCGCCGCATCAGCTTGGCGAAGCCCATGCCCAGGGAACGCCCGGCTTCGTATTGGCCCTTGTCCACCGCGCCGATGCCGGCGCGGATGATCTCGGCCATGTATGCGCCTTCGTTTAGCCCCAGGGCGATGATGGCGGCCTGGATATTGCCCGGCACGACCAGACCGAACAGTTCAATATCCTCGAAGCGGAAAAGCCCGCCCGCCGCCAGCGCCGTGTACAGGAACACGATCTGCACCAACAGCGGCGTACCGCGCATCAGCCACACATAAAAACGCACCGGCAGGTGCAGCAGTGGGTTCTTCGACAGGCGCAACAGCGCCGCCGCCAACCCCAGCACGCAACCCAACAACATCGCCAATACGCTGATCAGGCAGGTCAGCCAAAGCCCGGTGAGGTACACCCCGCTGGGCTGCAACAGGTACTGCCAGAACACATCCCAATTGAAGTTCATTGCGGGAAACCTCAGTCGAGAGTGTCGCTGCTGACATGCCATTTATTCAGCAATGCCACGTAGCTGCCGTCGCTGCGCATGTCGCTGATCACCTGCTGCACGGCAGCGGTGAGTTGCGGGTCGTCCTTGCGCATGCCCAGGCCGGTGAGGATGCGGCTGAATGCCGGCACGCCTTCCTGGAACAGGTCCGGGGCCATCGCCGCGTAGTAACCGGCGGTTTCCACGGTGGTGCCGTAGGCGTCGACCTGGCTGATGCGCAGGGCCTGGAAGGCATCGGTGTCGGTGTTGTAGACCACCAGTTTCATCGGTGGCTTGCCGGCTTTGGCCAGGCTTTCGTTTTGCGTGTCCAGCAGGGTCTTGATGGTGGAGCCGTTGAGCACCGCGACCTTGTGCCCGGACAAGTCATCCAGCGCCTTGATGCCTTTGGGGTTGCCCTTGGACACCACCACCGACTGGCTGGAATACATGTAGTTGACGATGTCGATCACCTGGCGCCGCTCGGGCTTGTCGAACAGTTGGTCGACGATCATGTCGCACTGCTGGGCAAGCAATGCGGGCACCAGGCCGGAGAACGGAATCACCCGCCATTGCACCTGTTTGTCGCCCAGACGCTTGGCGATTTCCAGGCCCAGGTCGACGGTAAGTCCGCGTGGTTTCTGGGCTTCATCGAAGGACACCAGGGGCGGTGAGTCCATCCCCGAGCAGTAGGTGAGTTTGTCGACTTTCTGCAAGCGCTCCGGTACCTGGGGCGCAGCAGTTGCCCATTGGGTACAGAGGCCGAGGGAGAGAGCCACCAGCAAGGCGCGGCGTTTATGCATGACCAGACACTCCAGTTCGTTGGTTAACGGGGCAGGACTCAAAGTCAAAACACGGGCGGGCTTGGGCCCACCTCTGATTATTTTTCCGATTGCAAAAACTGGATCAGCGCCGGCACGGTGCCTTCGATGTGCTCGCGCACCACGGCTTCGGCGCGGGCGGCGTCGCCGGCGCGGATCGCATCGAGGATCACCGCATGTTCCTGGCGCGCGCTGAGGGGTTTGTCGCCGTGCTGCAACCACAGGCGCATGGGCGCTTCCACCAGCGAATAGAGCGCCGAGATTTGTTTCATCAAACGCGGACGACCGCTGAGGCTGCACAGGTATTCGTGGAACGCGCGGTGGCGACTGACCCAGGCGGCGCTTTCGTCGCGGTAATCGTCCATCTCGTCAAGCATGCGTTCCAGCGCGGCCAGTTGGCGCTCGCCGATACGCCCTACCGCAACCCGTACCGCCAGGCCTTCGAGGGCGCTGCGCATCTCGAACACTTCGTGCAATTCATCGATATCCAGGCCGCTGACGACCGCGCCACGATTGGGTCGAAGGGTCACTAACCCTTGAGCATCCAAGCGGCGAAAGGCTTCGCGCACCGGCATGCGGCTCATGCCGATCTCGCTGGCGATGTCTTCGGCAATCAACCGGTCGCCCTTGCGGTAGCGCCCGCTGCAAATGGCATCGAGCAAGAAGTTGTAGGCCTCCTCCTCGGCGGTGAGGGGCTGGCGGTCAACGTAAGTGGGGGCAAATTGCATCGGCAGCACCTTTTGAATTTTTGTATCCAATTATCCACGAATGCAAAAAAGCAGAATGCGTGCCAACTGCCTCAATGCAGAGCCAAGTGATTGATTCGGATGAAATAGCCGGGAATGGCCCATGAGTGAGCGGAAGATGCGCGTAGGAAATTGCTACCAAACGGCTCAGAAAGCGCCCCATCTGTGGGCAGAAGTAACGGGCTGCGGGCATAACCTTAGCTGTCGATGTTCTTATTCCTCACGCCCGCCGATGAGTAGATTGATAGCCACGTGTCTTTTAGAGGATGTGGCAAATGACTGAGTCAGTGGTGTGGGTGGCCGGGGTCGGCGCGGTCGCTGGGCTGGGGGCGGCGTTGGCGCGTCGCTTTGCCCGCGAGGGGTATCGCGTGGCGGTCAGCGGCAGGAGCCTGGACAAGTTGCAGGCGGTGGTCGCGCAGATTGAAGCCAGCGGCGGCAAGGCGAATGCGGTAGTGGCTGACTCCGGCGTTGAAGCCGATGTGCTCGCAGCGATCGCGCAGGTCAATCAGCTCGGTACGCTCAAGGCAGCGATCTTCAATGTGGGCAACGCGGTGTCTGCACCGGCCCTGGAGTTGAGCGCCGAACTGTTCGAGCAAACCTGGCGCGCCTCCACGCTGGGCGGTTTTCTGTTTGCCCGTGAAGCCACCCGCGCCTTGCTCGCCAACGGCGGTGGCAGCTTGCTGTTTACCGGGGCCACTGCGTCATTACGCGGCAAGCCGCCGTACACCGCATTCGCGGCAGGCAAGGCCGGTTTGCGTTCGATAGCGCAGTCGTTCGCCCGTGAATTCGGCCCGAAAAACGTGCACGTGGCCCACGTGGTCATCGACGGCTCCATCGACGGCGAACGCATTAAAAGCCGCGCACCGGAATACCTGGCCAAGCTGGGCGAGGACGGTTCGTTGAAGCTCGACGATATCGCCGATGCCTATTGGTACCTGCACACCCAACCGCGCAGCGCCTGGACCCAGGAGCTGGACCTGCGGCCGTTCAAGGAACCGTTCTGACCTGGAGGTGGTTTTATGGGAACGCACCAGACTCGACTCACCCCCGCCTCCGTGCGCGGCGTGCTCAATTACTTGCAGGACACCGGCCAGCGCCCGGTGAACTACACCTACCCGCCACCCGACGGCGAGGCCCAGCGCAGTGGCGTGCTGGACCCTACCGAGGTGAGCATCCATAACGCACGGCTGTTGGATGAGCCGGCAAGTATCAATCGCCAAGGCTTCGAGCGAATCGATCACGCCAGCGCCGTGGCCAACCTGGAAGATGACGAGCAGGTACGCCTGCATTACTACCCGGAAACCGAAGCCCTGCTCAAACAGCAGACCGGCGCGGTGAAGGTGGTGATCTTCGACCATACGATCCGCGTCGATGACCCTGGCCGCGAAGCACGCGGCCTGCGCGAACCGGTGCGCTACGTGCACAACGATCAGACCGAACGCTCGGCCATCCGCCGGGTGCGCGACCACTTGCCGGCGGACGAAGCCGAACAACGCCTGCTCAAGCGCTTTGCGATCATCAACGTCTGGCGCCCTATCGGCGCGGCGGTCCAGAGCACGCCCCTGGCCCTGTGCGATGCGCGCAGCATGGCCGACGGTGACCTGTTGCCCAGCGACCTGGTGTACCGCGACAAGGTTGGCGAGACATTCTCGGTCAAGGCCAACCCGGCGCACCGCTGGTTTTACTACCCACAGTTGCGGCCGGACGAGGCCTTGTTGTTGAAGATCCATGATTCGCGACAGGACGTGGCCAGGCTGAGTGCGCACACCGCGTTCGATGACCCCACCACGCCAAAGGACGCGCCACCCCGGCGCAGTATCGAATTGCGGGCACTGGTGTTCTTCGACAGCTAAATCAAGGCTTCACCCCGCAACGGATCGCGGCTAACCTTGGCCACCGGCCAAGCCTGCGATCCGCGCTTGCCGAACTTCATGATTTCGGAAGCTGCTGCCACCATGGATATTTCTTCGACGCCTCCCCCGCCCGCCAGCAACAAGGAAAATGCTGGCGGACGCGTTCAGGTCATCGACCGTTCGATTGTGCTGTTGCGCACCCTCTCGGGCCTCAAGCACGGCGCCAGCGCCCTGGACCTGGCGCGACTGACCGGCATTGACCGCACCACCATCCACCGCCTGCTCAAGACCCTCACCCACTGGAGCCTGATCGAATCCCAGGGCGGTACCTATCGCATCGGGCCGGAATGCCTGATCTATTCGGCGGCGTATTTGAACCGCCTGAACCTGCGCAAGATCGCCCTGCCCTACGCGATCGAGTTGCAGCGGGTGATCGGCGAGCGCCAGGCGATTGTGTCGCTGTCGGTGCCGGTGGGCGACCAAGTGGTGCTGATCGAGCGGATGTGGACGCCGACCACGCCGCTCAACGTGATTGTCGACCTGGCCGACCAATTCCCCATCGACGGCAGCCCCAGTGGCCGCGCGGTGCTTGCCACCTACAGCGAAGCGGCAGCGCAGGCGATCCTCGGTGAAGCGCGTTACGCCAAGGCGCGGCCCGCGCTGGAGCAGATCCGCAGCCAACAGGACTTTGCATTTGGCCATGGCGAGTTCAAGCCGGGACTGTCCTCGGTGGCGTTTCCAATTCGTGTGGACGCCGGCCAAGCCATCGGCGCAGTGGTCGTCGCCGGGCTTGAGATGGAAGACGAAACCCACCCCGCCTCGTCCCTGGCCAGCCACGTGCGCCGCGCCTGTGAAGGCATCGCGGCGCAATTGGGCAACCTTTAGGGCTTGAGGTCCAGTGCGGCAAGCAGGCGGTTTTTCTGCACCTTGCCGTAGTGCGAGCGCGGCAGTTCGTCGATGAAGTAGACGCGGCGCGGCACCTTGTAGCGCGACAGCCCGGCGCGGCAGTGGTCCATCAACTGCTGCGCCGACAGTGGCTGCGAACCGTCCACTACCACCGCCGCGCAGACTTGCTCGCCCCACTCCAGATCCGCCAGGCCGAATACGTGCACGTCCTGCACACCGGGGTGGCTCAAGAGGTTCTGCTCGACCTCGCCGGGCTGCACGGATTTGCCACCCGTGCGGATGATGTCCTTGCAGCGCCCCAGTACCTTGAGCAACCCATCGATACCGATGCAGCCCAGGTCACCGCTGCGCAGCCAGCCGTTGTCGAGCGTCTTGGCGCTGAGGGCTTCAAGCTTCCAGTAGCCGCTCATCAATTGCGGGCCGCCCAGCAGGATCTCGCCGAGGCCATTGGCGTCTGGCCGGTCGATGCGGATGGCGGCGCTGAACAGCGGGCGACCGACCACGCCTTCACCACTGTCGCCGGTCGCACGCACCGCTTGCATCTGCGCTGGCGAGAGGTAGCAACTCCAGGGTGCCTCCGTCATGCCGTAAAGCACGCCGATACGTTCGCTGAACAGGCGGCAGGAGCCTTCCAGCACTTCGCCGGTCAACGCGGCAGCGCCAACATCCAGGCTCTTGAACGCCGGTAGATCGGCCGGCGTCGAACCGGTTTCACGCAGCAACCGCAGCAGTTGCGTCGGCACCAGGGAACTGAACGCCACGTTGTATTCAGTGAGTTGGGCGATGAAGGTCTTGCCATCGAAACGCCCACCGAGCACCACCTGGCCGCCGCTGAGCACATGGGCGAACACCGCCACCGCTGCAATCGGCCACAGCGGGCGCACATTGAGCAGGACATCCCCCACGGCGGCGCCTCGGCCCATGACGATGTTCTGCAACACCGCGCACAGGCTGGCATGCCGGTGCATCACGGCCTTGGGTGTGCCGGTGGTGCCGCCGGTGTAGTTGAGCGAGGCCAACGCCTGGGGCGATTGCGCGGGGCGTGTGGCGAGATCGCCGGCTTGAGTGTCGGTGACGGCCTGCAGTGGCAGGCAACGAATGCCCAAGCCGTGCGCCACCTCGGCGTACGCCTCGGAATACAGCAGTAAGGCGGCGCCCGCATCGTTGAGTTGGGCGACTAATTCGTCGGGCGCCAGCGCCGGGTCCAGCGGCACGCGCACGCGGCCGGTGGCCATGCAGCCATAATCGGCCAGCAGATAATCGAGGCAGGCGTCGGCCAGCAAAGCCACCCGCGCACCGGCCGGGATGAGCAATTGATCCAACGCCTGGCCGACGCCGCTGAGGGCGCGATCGAGCTCGGCAAAGGTCAGCGTTTTTTGGCTGGCGGCTTCATGCAACGCGACCCGGTCTGGCCATTTGAAGGCTGCCTGGCTCAGCAGCGTACTGATATCCATGCTTACCACCCGCTCAACACAATGCGCCCAGTGACCTGGCGTGATTCCAGCAGCGCATGGGCCTCGGCCACTTGATGAAACGGCAGCACGCGGTCGATCAGCGGCTTGACCTGCCCACCTTTGATCAACGCCAAGGCCACGCGCACCTCTTCCAGGGTGGCACTGCCTGAGCCCTGCAGCCGAATTCGCCGACCGATCAACAAGCCGGGGTTGACCGGCACGCTGGCGGGCGCGACGTTGCCCAACACCACCACGCGACCACCGAGGGCCATGCTGCGCAGGGTGTCTTCAAGGGTGCTGCCGAGGTTTTCCATGGCCACGTCCACACCGCGCTTGCCGGTGAGTGCCCACACCTCGGCGCTGTAGTTGCCGTTGGCGACGATGACGTCATCAGCCCCCAGGTTGTGCAGGAGCTCGCGCTTGTCGGCGCTGCCGGTTACGGCGATCACCCGTGCACCATAGGCTTTCGCCAGTTGAATCTGATGCACTCCCAGGCCGCCGCTGGCACCGTTGATCAATACCGTTTCACCGGGCTTGAGCGCGGCTTCACCGAGCAGCGCGCGCACGCTGGTGCCGATTGGGCAGGAGGCCAATGCGGCTTGGACGTAATCCAGGCCATCCGGCAGTTCAATCGCGGAAATCGCCGGCACTCGCAGGTATTCGGCGTAAGCGCCTTCGGTGTCTACCGACGGCAGGCCGAGGGCGCGGCACAGGTCTTGGCGACCGCGCAGGCAGTCGCGGCACTGGCCACAGAAGCGGCGCTGATACACCACGACCCTGGCGCCAATTGCCAAATGATGCACGCCAACACCCACCTCGACCACTTCACCCGCCACTTCGTGGCCCAGCACCACGCCGGTGTGCGCCCCCGGGAGATGCCCGGCGCGGTGCAGCAAATCATGGTGGCAAACCCCGGCTGCCTCGACCCTGACCAACACTTCACCCGCGCCAACCTGCGGGGTGGGCACCTCCTCGACCTGCAATTGCTCCGGTCCACCGAAGGCTTTTAGAACTATGGCTTTCATCTTTTATAACCGTTTCTGACCCGATAAGAATATGTTCATATAACAAACATATTGTTTGCATTGTGCACATGCTTTAAGTTTTCCTCACTTTGACGCGGACCTCAAGGGGCAATCGCGTCTTTCTTTCACACCGGATGAAAAGCCCTTCATGACAGTCGAATACCAACCTATTGGCGATGGCATCCTGGTGGTCACGCTTAACCGCCAGGAGCGCCTCAACGCGCTGGACAGCCAGGCCAAACACGAATTGGCCGAGGTCTGGCAGCGTGCCCAGGCCGACGCCGGCGTGCGCGCCATCGTGTTGCGCGGTGCTGGGGAACGAGCGTTTTGCGCCGGCTCCGACCTCAAGGAAATTGAAGCCACGGGCGAGACCGTCAGCAGCGACGTGTTGGCCCGTGCCCTGCCCGGCGTCGGCAACGACCTGAGCAAACCGGTGATCGCCGCATTGCATGGCCACACCCTCGGCCTGGGCATCAGCCTGGCGATTCATTGCGATTTCCGCATCGCGCGCCATGACACGCGTTTTCACTTCCCGGAAGTGCAGCACGGCATGTTGTCCGGCTTCAGTGCAATCACCCTGCCCAGCCTGATCGGTGAAGCAGCAGCCCTGGACATCATGCTCAGCGCACGCAAATTCGACGCCCAGCAGGCCCTGGCCCTCGGCCTGGTCAACCAAGTGGTGGACGACGCCTACGCCAGTTCACTGGAACTGGCCGCACGCCTGGCCAGCCACTCCGGCAAGGCGGTGGAGTGGACCAAGATTTTGCTGCTGGCCGAACGCAAGGCCCGCCTCACCCGGCAGATGGCACTGGTCGACCAGGCCCGCCAGGACGTGATGCTGGGGCGCTGACCCCACCCCCATAACTAGAAACAGCCAACACCTAAGCCTCCCCAGTACTGTCAGGAACTCCCACCACCAGGAATGGAAAGCGGCACCTAAACATTGGAGCCTCACCATGTCTCGCCCTTACACCCGCTTTCGCCCCAGGCTCAGCCTGCTGACTGTCGGCATCCTTGGGCTGTGTGCCCAACACGCGGCCCAAGCTGAAGAGAAATCCCTGAGCAGCGACACCGCCCTGCAAACCGTGGTGGTCACCGGTGCCCGTGACAGCGGCCGCACCGTGGCCAAGAGCCTGGCGCCGATCGACGTGATCAGCGCCGACGACCTCGCCCGTTCCGGCAAGCAGAACCTACGCGATGCCCTGGCCGCCAGCGTACCGTCCTATACCAACGCAGCAGGTTTTACCGGCGGCACCGGGCTGTCGGTCAAATCCGCAACCCTGCGCGGCCTGGGCGGCAACCATGTGTTGGTGCTGGTCAACGGCAAGCGCCGCCACAACACCTCGCTGATCTTTGTGCAGACCGCCGCCACGTCCAGCGGACAGTCGCCTGCCGACCTCGACCTGATCCCCATCGCGGCGGTAGACCACGTCGAAGTGCTGCGTGACGGCGCAGCGGCGCAGTACGGTTCGGATGCAATCGCGGGGGTGATCAACATCATCCTCAAGCGCAACCATTCCGGCGGCAGCGGCAGCGCCTTGTACGGGCAATACGCCAACCGTGTGGGTGGCAAGGGCAACTTCGGTGCGCGGGGCCAGGGCCAGGTCAACCAGGGTTTCGAGTTGCCCAATGACGGTTTCTTCAGCCTCAGCGCCGACGTCGGCATCCAGGAAAGCTCCAACGTGGCCGGCGCGGTGCCGGATCGCACCAGCATCTATTTCCGCCAGAACGGCCAGCCCGACCCGCGCGAGACCAGCGAGAGCCGCTATCGCCAGCAGTTGGGCCAGCCGCGTTCGCAAACCTACAACTTCGGCTACAACGCCGAGTTGCCGCTGAACGAGGACTACACGCTGTACTCGTTCTCCACCCTCAGCCATCGCAACTCCACCAGTTGGGGCACCTACCGCACGGCCAACTCGCCACAGAACATTGTCTCGGTGTACCCGGACGGTTTCTCGCCGCGTTTCGTCGTGGAAGAAGACGACTTCCAGAGCGTGTTCGGCGTGCGCAACGACGACCTGCTCGGCTGGGCCTGGGACCTGAGCACCAGCTATGGCTACAACAACGCCAACACCCGCAACGAACGTTCGCTGAACCCGTCACTGGGGCCGAACAGCCCGCAGAATATGGACGGCGGCAACCTGATCGCCAGCCAGTGGACCAACAACCTCGACCTGACCCGCGCGTTCGATACCGGCTTGTTCGCCAAGCCACTGAACGTGTCCACCGGACTTGAGTTCCGCCGCGACGGCTTTGAGATCCAGGCCGGCGATTACGCCTCCTATGCCGACGGCGGCTATGTGTTCCCGGCCGGCAGCCCGTTGGCCGGTCAACGCCCCAACCCCGGCGCGCCTGGGCTGGTGGGTTTCACCCCGGCGGACGCGCATAACTACTCGCGTACCAATACCGCAGGCTATGTGGATTTCAGCCAGAGCGTCACGGATAAGTGGGACGTAAGCCTGGCCGGGCGTTTTGAGCACTACAGCGATTTTGGCGACACCGGCAGCGGCAAGTTCTCTACTCGCTATGCGTTCACTCCACAGTTCGCCATGCGCGGTACGGTGAGCAACGGTTTCCGTGCGCCGTCCCTGCAACAGCAGTTCTATTCGTCGTCGCTGACGGCCTGGCGCACCAGCCCGATCACCGGGCAACTGGAACAGGCGACCACGCGCTACGTGACGGTCAACGACGCCGCCGGCCAGGCGTTGGGCGCCAAGCAGCTCAAGCCTGAACGCTCGATGAACTACAGCCTCGGGTTTGTCGCCACGCCCACCGAGAACCTGGACGTCACTGTCGACCTGTACCAGATCGACATCAAGGACCGCATCCTGCAGACCAGTAACCTGCAGGGCACTGCCGTGTCCAACGTGCTCGCTGCCAACGGCCTGAACCCGAACCAGATCGTCTCGTACTTCGGCAACCTGGCCGACACCCGCACCCGCGGCATCGACCTGGTGGCGGACTATCGCTATGACCTGGGCCGCTACGGCAAGACCAAGTGGACCTTGCTCAGCAACCAGAGCCTGCAGACCATCGAGAAAATCAAGGAGCCTGCAGCGCTGGCCGGTACCGGTGTCAGCGCCGTGGGCCGGGACCGCCAGGGCAACCTGACCTCGGCGTATCCGAAGAACACCACCTCGCTGAATGCCGCCTGGCAACTGGGGAATTTCGAGGTCAATCTCAAGGAAACCCGTTACTCCAAGGTCACCGGGCGCAACCAGATTGCGGCCAGCCGCGATGAAGTGGTCAAACCGGCGTTCATTACCGACCTGAGCGTGGGTTACTGGTTGAGCGACACCGTGAAAGTCACCGTGGGCGGCGAGAACATCTTCGACAAACGCCCCGAGCAGTTGAATGACGAGGCCAAGCGCTTCTACTTCTTCCCCACCGACAACCCGACCTACAGCTGGTACTCCCCCTACGGCCTGGAAGGCGCGTACTACTTCGCTAAAGTCGACGTGAGCTGGTAATGACTAACTTCGAACGCCCGCAAGCAGCCTTCGACCAGCGTCTGTACCGCAAACTGGCGTGGCGGATCATGCCGTTCCTGTTCCTGTGCTTTGTGCTCAATTGGCTGGACCGGGTCAACATCAGCTTTGCGCACTTGCAGTTCAAGACCGACCTGAACATCAGCGACGCCACGTTCGGCATCATCGTCGGGGTGTTCTCCATCGGCTACCTGCTGTTCGAGATTCCCAGCAACCTGCTGCTGGAAAAGATCGGCGCCAAAAAAACCATGATGCGCATCATGGTGCTGTGGGGGCTGGTGACCATCGCCACCGCGTTTGCCCAGACCCCGTCGCAGTTCTATGTGCTGCGGGTGTTGCTGGGGGCGGCCGAAGCCGGGTTCTTTCCGGGGGTGATCCTGTACCTCACCTACTGGTTCCCGGCCAGCCACCGGGCGCGCATCACCTCGCGCTTCATCATGGCGATTGCGGTGTGCGGGATTATCGGCGGGCCGCTGTCCACCAGCATCATGGGGCACTTCGCAGGCGTCGGCGGGTTTACCGGCTGGCAATGGCTGTTCGTGATCACCGGCATTCCGCCGGTGCTCGCGGGGTTGTTCGCCTGGTACTGGCTGGACGATAAACCGGCGTCGGCCAAGTGGCTGAGCGCGGATGAAAAAGCCGCCATCGAACGGGCCCTGGCCCATGAACGCCAGCAGCGAAAACCCGGCGGGCATACGCGTTTTGTCGAAGCGCTGAAGGACCGCAAGGTGTGGTTCATCACCCTGGCGTACTGCCTGACCATCATGTGCACCGGCAACGTCACCAATATCTGGGCGCCGTCGATCATCCGCGATTCGGGAGTGAGCAACCTGGGGCAACTGGGCTTGCTGTCGGCCCTGCCCTACGTGGTTGGCGTGTGCGCAATGTTGTGGGCGTGCCGTCATTCGGATGTGCACCAGGAACGGCGTTGGCACTTCGCGTTGGGCGGCCTGACGGCAGCACTGGCGATGCTGGTGCTGCCCAACTTCCTGTTCAGCCCGTATTCGGCGATTGCCGTGCTGACCCTGATGACCAGCGGCTACCTGGTGGCCACGGCGATTTTCTGGACTATCCCCACGTACTACCTGTCGGACCATGCCAAGGCCGCTGGCCTGGCGCTGGTCAATTGCTGCGGGCAGATCAGCAGCCTGCTCACGCCGATCATGATCGGTGCGATCAAGACCTCCACCGGCAGCATCAGCCTGGCGCTGTACATCGTCGCGGCGCTGGTGGCTGGCGGCACATTGATCCTGTTGTTCGGCGTTCCACGCAGCGCCCTGCGCGACGCTTCCTGACCTTTCTGATGGACACTTCCATGACCGACTACCTTGCCCTCGCCCACCAACTCGCCGCGCAGATCCAACCCGGTGCCGCCGACCGCGACGCGGGCCGGATATTGCCGTACGCCCAGCTCGACCTGATCCGCGAGTCGGGCCTGGGCGCCGCGCGGGTGCCCACCGAGTTGGGCGGCGGCGACATCAGCCAGCTGCAAGTAGCGCAGATTTTCATCACCCTGGCCAAGGCCGACCCGAGTGTGGCGCAGGCGTTGTTCCCGCACTTCGCGACCGTCGAGCATCTGCGCCTGATCGCCAACCCGGCGCAACAGCGCGAGTACCTCGGCGCGTTTGCCGAACGCCAGTTGTCGTCGGGGGCGATTGCCGAACGCAGCGGCACCTTTCGCGGTGAGATCCACACGCGCCTGGAGCGTCGCGGCGACCAACTGGTGCTCAACGGCAGCAAGTTCTACAGCACCGGATGCCTGTTTGCCGACCTGCTGAAAATCCAGGCGGTGGACGAGTCCGGCAACGCGGTGTACGTGATGCTGCCCGCCAACACCGCCGGCATTACCCTGCTGGATGACTGGGACGGCATGGGCCAACGCGTTACCGCCAGCGGCAGCACCTTGCTGGAGAATGTGCCGGTGCGCCCGGAGCAGGTGATCCCTCTGGCGCAGTGGTACCAGCGGCGCAACTACATCGGCGCCAGCGCGCAGTTGATCCACTGCGCCCTGGATGTCGGCATCGGCCTGGCCGCGCTGGATGACGCGGTGCACTGGGCCCGCAGCGGTACGCGCCCAGTGCGGGAAAGTGGCGTGGATTCGGCACGCAACGATCCGTACATCCTGCACACCCTTGGCGACTTGGCAGCACGTATCCACGGGGCCGAAGCGCTGGTAGAAAAAGCCGCTGGCGCGGTGGACCTGGCGGCGCGTACGCAGTTGCAAGGGTTGGCCGAGGGCGAGGAACTGGAGGCAATCCTGGTGAAATCCTCGATTACGGTGGCCGAAGCCAAAATTGCCTCGACCCGTGCCGCTTTGTTTGTGTGCGAGCGCCTGTATGAGGTCGGCGGTGCCGCTACCACCCAGTCGCGCTACAACTTCGACCGGCACTGGCGCAATGCGCGCACCCACACCACCCATGACGCCCTCGCCTACAAGTACAAGGCGATTGGCGACTACCTGCTGAACGCGAAAGCGCCACCGATTGCGTTTACGTACTGAGCCCTTGTTATGTCAAAGCTACCGATGGTCCTGCTGTTTCTGTGCGGCACCGTGTCCGCCGCCGAGCCTTGGGCGGACCTGGATGCACAGATCAGCCAGGTATTGCCCGGCGTCATAGAACTGCGTCACGCCATTCACCAACAACCGGAGTTGGGCAATCGCGAATTCCACACCAGCGAGCGTATCGCTCAGCGCCTGCGCGAACTGGGCCTGGAGGTGCAGACCGGCATCGCCCACACCGGCGTAATCGGCGTTTTGCGCGGTGGCAAACCCGGCCCGGTGGTGGCGATTCGGGCGGAGCTGGATGCGCTGCCGTTGACCGAGCAGACCGGGCTGCCCTACGCCTCGACGGTGCACAGCAAAGATGAAGGCGGGGATTTTCGCAGTCGGGGCAAGGAGGTTGGGGTGATGCACGCCTGCGGTCATGATGCGCATATGGCCATGGCGCTTGGGGTCGCCGAAGTGTTGGCGGCCCACCGCGAGCAACTGCCGGGCACGCTCAAGTTGATCTTCCAGCCGGCCGAGGAAGGCCCGCCACTGGGCGAACAAGGCGGCGCGCAATTGATGATCAAAGAAGGTGCGCTGCAGAATCCGGTACCGGCGGTGATCTTTGGCATTCACGTAACAGCGGGGACAGCGGGCACCTTCACCCTCAGTCGGCAACGCACCACGGCGGCGGCGGATACCTTTGTCGCGCACATCATCGGTCGCCAGACCCACGCCGCGTTCCCGTGGACTGGCATCGATCCAGTGCCGGTGGCGGCCCAGGTGATCCTGGCGTGGCAGACCATTCCCAGCCGCCAGTCGAACCTCAGCCTGTTACCGGCGCCGGTGATTTCCGTGGGCCGCATCGAAGCCGGTGACCGTCATAACATCATCCCCGCCGAGGTGCGCCTGGAAGGTTCGATTCGCACGGTCAGCGATGAAAAGCGCGAGGACGTCCTTCAACGCATGACCCGCACCGCCGAGAAAATCGCCGAAGCCTCGGGGGCATCGGCCAAGGTCGAATACCTGCCCGGAAACTACCGCGCCGGCTACAACAACACGGCGCTGGTAGACCAGTTGCTACCGGTGCTGCAACAGGTGTCGACCACCCCGGTGCGCATCGACAACGGCACCTACGGCGCCGATGATTTCGCCGAGTACGCGCGCCAGGTGCCGGGGATGTTCATGCGCATGGGCGTGACGCCGCCCGCGCTGGAAGGCAAGACCGTCTGGCCGACGCACTCGCCGGGTTTCCAGGTGGATGACCCGAGCCTGGCCGTAGGCATTCGTGCGTTGAGCCGCATGACCTTGAGTTACATGGCAACCGCAGGTTCTGCTGAATAAATGATGGTTTGAGCGCTGTCGGCGGCGACGGATTGTCGGGTGAAGTAGGTGTCGCCTTCGTCGGTCAGAATCTCGTAGTCGACTTTGCGTGTAGCGCTGGCGTGTTTGATGATCTTGAGCACACGCTGGAATTTCACGTTTTGCGTGCCGTTCTGATTCGGCCCGGTGAGTACGCTGACGTTCTGGAACCAACCGGCGTGTTTCTTGTGGGTGACCAGGGCGCTGGTCATCGCTTCGAAGCGCTCAAGGCGGGTGAAGCCCCACAGGGTCTGTTCCTCGACGGTCGCATCCGGCGTGGCTGCACCGGTAAAGACGAAGAGGTTGATCGCCGGGCTGTCTTCGCAAAAGAAGTCGTAGGGGACCAGGCCGTCGACCATTTTTCTGCCGGGCACGAAACCCTTTTTATGCACCTGAAACATCGCCACCTCCACTCAATCAGTGATGGCAAGTCTAATCAGGCGTGACGTACAGGGCGGTCAAGCCAATGTAATGTCGTGTAAAGATCGCGCGCTGTGCAGGTTGATCTCAACCGTCAGACCACCGTCCACCTCGTTGCGTGCGACGATGCTGCCGCCGTGCATTTGCACGGCCCTGGCCGCGATGGCCAGGCCCAGGCCAAAGCCTACGCTGGCATCGCCCACGCCGCGTTCGAAGGGGTGAAAGATGCTTTGCAGGCGGTCGTTTGCGACGCCTGGGCCTTGGTCGGTGATGCGCACGTTCAAGCGGTTGCCTTCGGCGCTGGTCTGGGCCGATACCCGAACCGTGGAGTCCTGGCGGGTATAACGAACGGCGTTGCGGATCACGTTTTCGAAACAGCGATACAGCAACTCGCCGCTGACACAGGCAATAAACGGCGGGCAGGCTTGCAGCTCGACGCGACAGCCTTTGATCGCGGCTTCGAACTGCGCATCCTCGACAATCATTCTTAGCAATTCGACGATATCCAGAGACTCGCGCTCGATGCTTTCGGGCCGGCCCTGAAGACGTGCCAGGGTCAGTAACGCCTCAATCAGCGTGTCCATACGCTCGGATTCGCGCTCAATGCGTTCGAGCATTTCCACCCTTGTGCAATCCTGGCGAAACAAACCGATGGCCGCCTGAATGCGCGTCAGCGGGGAGCGCAGCTCATGAGAAATGTCATGCAACAATTGTTGCTGGGCACTCACCAACACCTTCAATTGGTTGGCCATACGGTCGCAATCTTCGGCCAAGTCGACGATTTCATCGCGACGCTTGCCCATGGCGGGCTTGACTCGGGTTTCGAAGCGCCCTTGGGCAGCATCGCTCATTGCACGGCGCAGGTGAGCCAGCGGCCACGCCAGGTAATAGGCCATGTAACCACTGAATAGCGCACTCATCACCGTACCAATGATCAGCGGGATCTCGTGCCAGGGCCGACCGGGGTCCTTGCCAGGTGCATGGGTGGAACGAATCGACAGCACCAGGCCTTCCTTGCTGATGACTGATCGTTCATGGGCCACGTGGGTAACCGGTGCCCCAACCAGCAGTTGGCCTGCACTGTCATAAACGCCGATGCCCTCGTCGGACGGGCGCTCCCACACCGTAAGGAGCTCGCCAGCCGCCTCGACACCGAATTGCTGCAGTAACTTCTCCTCAGCCGACAGGATGGCTTCCACATGGGGGTCGTTTGGGCGGAAACGACCCAACTCCAGAACGCCAATCCCCACCAGGAACGTCAACGTCGTGGCCAGCCAGAACGCCAGGAACAGTTTCCAGAACAACAAGCTGGGCTTGGTCATTCGGCAATCAACAAGTAACCGAGGCCGCGCACGCTCTGGATCCAGGCCTTGGCGTCCGGTCGCGGCCCGAGCTTTTGCCGGATGCTGCTGATATGCACGTCGATGCGCCGGTCATAGCGGGTCAGCGGGCAACCGAGGGCGTTGAGCGACAGGTCCTTTTTGCTCACCACCTGGCCGGCGCTGCGGGCCAGTTCTTCGAGCAGGCTGAATTCGGTGCTGGTCACCCCCAACTCGACGCCGTGCCACAGGGCCTGGCGTTTGCCGGGCCAGAGCACCAGCGCACCGGTCCTGATCACTTCCGTGGTCGGCTGGCCCACCGGCTGCACCCTGCGCATGATCGCGCGCAGGCGTGCGACCAGCTCGCCTGGGGAGCTGGGCTTGGGCACGTAGTCATCGGCGCCGAGCTCAAGCCCGGTGATGCGGTCGATGTTATCGCCACGGGCGGTGAGCAACACCACCGGCACCTGGCTGACGGCACGGATGCGCCGCAGCACCTCGATACCCGAGCGTTTGGGCAGCATGACGTCCAGCACCACGATGCTGTAGCGCCCCGACAGCGCCTCGACCTCGCCCTCCTCGCCGGTGTGCACAGCGGTCGCCGCAAAGCCTTCGCTGGCCAGGTATTGGCTCAGCATGGCTGTCAGTTCCTGGTCGTCGTCGACCAACAGTACGCAGATCATCGCGGGCTCGTCAGTGGGGGGCTGCGCATTATCAGCCTTGCGTGAGGGTTTCTGGCCAACCTTTACCTAACTTGACATTCGGTTAACCGCACCAAACGCCTGGCGCTCTTAAGCTGGATGTTCACCAGTCCGGCCGCGCCGGCGCTGCTTGTCGATGTGTTCTGGAAAAGATCTTGATGAATTTTTCGCGCCTGCTCTGCTCGGTTGCGCTGCTGCTCAATGCCTCTGTGGTACTCGCCCAAGGTTTCAAAATCTCGGATATCCGAATCAACGGCCTGCAACGGGTGTCGGCAGGCAGCGTGTTTGGCGCTCTGCCGCTCAATGTTGGCGACGAGGCGGATGACCGGCGTTTGGTGGACTCCACCCGTGCGTTATTCAAGACCGGCTATTTCCAGGACATCCACCTGAGCCGCGAAGGCGATGTGCTGATTATCAATGTAGTCGAGCGTCCTTCGGTTGCCAGTATCGAGTTCGAGGGCAACAAGGCGATCTCCACCGACGATTTGATGAAAGGCATGAAGCAGTCTGGCCTGGCCGAAGGCGAGATTTTCCAGCGCGCGACCCTGGAGGGTGTGCGCAACGAGTTGCAACGCCAGTACGTGGCCCAGGGGCGTTATTCGGCCTCGGTCGACACCGAAGTGGTGGCCCAGCCTCGCAACCGGGTGGGCGTGAAGATCAAGATCAACGAGGGCGAAGTGGCGGCGATCCAACACATCAACGTGGTGGGCAATACGGTATTCCCCGACGATGTGCTGCTTGACCAGTTCACCCTCAAGACCAGCAACTGGCTGTCGTTTTTCAAGAACGACGACAAATACGCACGGGAAAAACTCACCGGCGACCTGGAACGGCTGCGCTCCTACTACCTGGACCGTGGCTATATCAATATGGATATCGCCTCGACCCAGGTCTCCATGACCCCGGATAAAAAGCACGTCTACATCACCGTGAATATCCAGGAAGGCCAGAAATACACGGTGCGCGATGTGAAGCTCAGCGGCGAGCTGAAAGTCCCGCAAGACCAGGTTCAGTCGTTGTTGCTAGTGCAGAAGGGCCAGGTGTTTTCGCGCAAGCTGATGACCACCACCTCGGAGCTGATCACCCGCCGACTGGGCAACGAAGGCTACACCTTCGCCAACGTCAACGGCGTGCCCCAGGCGCACGATGAAGACCACACTGTCGACGTCACGTTCTCAGTCGACCCCGGCAAGCGGGCGTATGTCGACCGGATCAATTTCCGTGGCAATACCAAGACTGACGACAAGGTGCTACGCCGCGAAATGCGCCAGATGGAAGGTGGCTGGGCGTCGACCTACCTGATCGACCAATCCAAGGTGCGCCTTGAGCGCCTGGGCTATTTCAAGGAGGTGAATGTCGAAACCCCGGCGGTCGCAGGTGTGGATGATCAGCTGGATGTGAACTACGCCGTGGAGGAACAAGCCTCCGGCTCGATCACCGCCAGTGTCGGTTTCGCCCAGAGCGCGGGCTTGATCCTCGGTGGCTCGATCACCCAGAACAACTTCCTCGGCACCGGCAACTACGCCAGCCTGGGGCTGACGCGTTCGTCGTACCAGAGCAAGTACAACATCGGTTTTACCAACCCCTACTTCACCGCCGACGGCGTGAGCCTTGGGTACAACGCGTTCTACAGCAACACCGATTACAACAAGTACTACGACGATGGGGTGTCGTATTACTCGATCAACAGCTATGGCCTTGGCGCCACCCTCGGTTACCCGATCAACGAAACCTCGCGCCTGAGCTTCGGCCTGACGGTGCAGCACGACAGCATCGAGCCAGGCACCTACAGCGCGGATGAGATCTACGATTTTGTCGAACGTGAAGGCAAGGAGTTCACCAACTTCAAGGCCAACCTGGGCTGGTCGGAGTCCACGCTGAACAAGGGCGTGCTGCCCACCCGTGGTTACTCGCAGAACCTCAACTTGACGACAACCGTGCCGGGTAGCGACCTGAGTTTCTACAAGATCGACTATACGGGGCAGGCCTACATTCCCGTCACCAACTCCACCACGCTGCGCTTTCATACCAAGCTCGGCTACGGCAACAGCTATGGCTCGACGGACGGTCTGCCTTTTTACGAAAACTACACTGCGGGTGGCGAGGGATCGGTACGCGGCTTTGAAAGCGGCACGCTCGGGCCGCGCAGCACCCCGGCCACCGGCGCCTATGCGAGTGCTGGCCAAGCGTACTACTCAGACCGGGACACCGATGCGCTGGGCGGCAATATCCTGATCACCGGCGGCGCGGAGTACCTGTTTCCGGTGCCGTTCATCAAGGACAACAAGTCGGTGCGCACTTCGCTGTTCTGGGACGTGGGCACGGTGTATTCGGACAAGTGCTACCTCAGCTCCACGCAAGGTTGCGGCAGCGTGGACCTGAGCCAGATGGCCAGTTCGGTGGGGGTGGGGGTGACGTGGTACAGCCCGTTGGGACCGTTGAGCGTGAACCTGGCGTACCCGATCAAAACGCCTGAAAACGCAGATAAGCAGGTGTTTCAGTTCTCTATGGGGCAGACGTTTTGAAGACGATAACCATTCCCAGTAGTTATAAGGCGTTCGGGTATGGGACCAATTCTGACACCTTCTTCATAAATGGAACCCTGCAACCGACCTAAGATCCACTCATGTATGTATTTCTATTTCACAGCACGGTAGGGTCCCATGAAACCTATGCCCCTCGTCGACGCCAAGCACGCTGGCAACACTGAGCAGGCGGTGTATGCACCCGTGTCAGGATCGTGGCGATCACACAGATCCCACCTGACCCTGCACGACTTTGAGAGCTGTCGGAACACCGAATCAGGCGCTGTTTTCATCGTTGCCTCGGGCATGTCGGCCAAGTCGTTTCCACTGGAACAATTTGCGCACGTGCCGATGATTACGATGAACGGTGCTATTTCGATGTTTTTGGGCACCGACATCAAACCGTGCTTTTACGCGTGCACCGACGATAGCTTCTCGGAACAACAGCCGGACTTATTCAAATACGCAATGGCTGTCAGCCAGAACGTCGCGCTTTGGGAAGATCACGCACGCTCGTCGGGCATTCGCCCTTCAGGAGCTCTTTACCCGCTGTCCAAGGCCAAACGCCCCTCCTGGCTCGACGCGATGCGAGGCAAGCACACGGCGCTGGTTACCAACCACCCTTTGCCAGGCTCTGGCCAACGCCCTCTGGGGTTCAGCAAGGACATGAGCGAAGGTTTCTTTGATGCAAGAACCGTGGCCTACGTGACGCTTCAGTTGGCCTACCACCTCGGATTCTCCAAGGTGTTTATGGTTGGCGTTGATCTGAACGAAAAGTCTGGAAGGTTTTATGAAAACCGCGAATCCGCTCATTCCCCTTGCGGCCTGGACCAGCACTATTACACCCGCATACTGCCGTCGTTGGAGTTGATGTCACACAAGGTCATGGGGGATGACTTCAGGGTCTATAACCTTTCTGATTGTTCAAGAATTCCGGAGAGTGTCGTTCCTCGCGTGACGTTGGCACAAGTTGAGGCAATGCGCCTCTAGGCTTCATGGAAGATGAAGGCTTGCATGAGCGGTGAGCTTTTCAAGAAACCGGCTCACCGTACTTTTCTGATCGACGCCTTGGCGGGTAATGCAATGAAAGGCTGACGAATAAGCCAAGCGTTGCGGCATGATCGATCGAAGCCTGCCACGCTCAACCCAACTTGCGGCGTAGTGCGTGGGCAGATAACCGATGTAGGTGCCGGAGAAGATCAGCAACGCGATCGCCTCCATGGAAAACGCGCTGACCGCGCTGGCGAACCTGAGCTCGCACGGGCGTTTGTTCTCGGCGACATACCCTCTGTCGACATAGTCCGCTGCACTCAATTCTTCATAGGTCAGGTTCTGGTCCAGTCGCGGGAAAAATGGATGCCCGCTACCGCAATACAGGTGCTGCTCCTCTTCGAACAGCGCTTGATAGTGAAGCCCGGACAAGCGGTGGTGAAACGCGCCGACAGCCACCTGGATACGCTCCTCAAGCACGGCCTGCTCAAGCTCGTCGGGGCGCATGACGTGCAAATCGATATGCACGCCAGGGAGTTCTGCGCGCAGTTGGGCAATGGCCGCCGGTACCGGGCTGTGTTCGAGGGTGATCAGGCTGTCGACGGTGCCGATGCGCAACAACTCCCGATGGCGCCCACTGAGCATCGCCGTACGCTGGCGAAAATGACCGATGTTGGCGAACAGTTCCTGGGCGGCGGCGTAGGTTTCTTCACCCTCTTCGGTCAACTGAAAACCGCTTTTCCCGCGTTTGCACAACGAATAGCCGAGCCTGACCTCAAGGTCTCGAACCAGCACGCTAAGGCGCGACAGGCTGGTGTTCAACGGAACCTGTGCCGCCGTAAAACCACCGGCATCCACAATCGCGCAAAAAATACGCAGCATGCGCAGGTCCACATCCGTCAAATTCACCAGCATGCTGCCTGCTCCTCGTGTGGTGGGGGCCAACTCATCAGCCGCTCATGACGCCGCCGCCATTGACGCCGAGTATCTGCCCAGTCATGAAACTGGCCTGCTGCGAGGCGAGAAAGATCACCGCAGCGGCAATCTCTTGCGCCGTACCCAGCCGCAGCATCGGGTAACGCAGCGCCTCTTCACGAATATAAGCCTCGCCCAGCCGTTCGACCATCGGCGTCAGCGTGCCGCCAGGGGCCACGCCGTTGACCCGTATGCCATGGGCCGCCAACTCTCGCGCCAACGACTTGGTCAACGCAATGATTGCGCCTTTGGCAGCGGAATAATGGCAGAGATTCGCGCACCCGAGTTGCCCGAGGTCGGAAGCGATATTGACGATGGCGCCACTGCCCTGGCGTACCATCAGCGCCGCCGCCGGCTTGCAAAATAAAAACGCCCCGTAGAGATGCACACGGATCATCCGGTCCCACGCCTCAAAGCTCATCTCGCTCAGCGGCGACTCCTGCAAGAACCCGGCATTGTTGACCAGTACATCCAGGCGTTCGAGCCCGGCGAAGGCGCGCTCCGCGGTTGCGGGGTCCGACACATCACCCAGTGCCAAGCGCACGTGCACACCTTTCTCCTTCAGTTCATCGGACAGACTCAGCAGGGCCGGGCTCTCGTGCAAATCGTTGAGAACGGCGAGGCTGCCTTGTTCGCCGAGCGCGACCGCGACCGCACGGCCAATGCCTTGGGCAGCGCCGGTTACCAGATAGGTTTTCATCAATCACCTTGGCCTTCAGATCATTAGTAAGGATGCTGTTCCAGCCACTGCGCATACATCGCAATGCCTTCGTGCAGATCGAACTGCGGGCGGTAGCCCAGTTGTTCGCCCGCCGCCGTGACGTCGAACCGCGCGTTTTCATCCAGCACGCCCAAGGTGCCAGGGCCGATGCTGAGCTGGGCATGGGGATAGACCTTGCGAATGCGCGCCGCGACCGACCGGTAACTGTCCTGTTCACCGGCCGTCACATTGAACACCCGCTGTTGCAGGCGTTCTTCCTGCACGCTGGCCGCCAGCACACACGCGTGGGCGACATCCATCACATGCACGTATTGAAAGCGGTAGTCGCCGCCCTCCTCCTCATGCCACGGCGCGTTATCGATCGCACTCCTGAGCATGCTCTTGAGGTAGCACTGCATGAACTGGCCAGGCCCGTAGATCCAGCCCGGGCGCAACGACACTACGCTGACCTGGTACAGGTCGCTGTAGACCTGGCCGAGTTTTTCGGTAAACACCTTGGTACAGCCATACGGCGTGGTCGGCTCAAGCGGTGCGCGCTCATCGATTACGCCCATGTCCCGATTGGGGCCGTAGGCGCATTCGGAGCTGAGGTTGACCACTCGGGAGATACCGCTAAGCCGGGCGCACTCAAACACATGGGTGGTGCCCAGTGCATTGGTCAGCACCGTTTGCAGAGGTATACGCCGCGAGTCCACCGGGTGCGAGATCGCCGCCGTGTGGATGATCGCGCTGATCGGCCGGCTGCGGCAGCTTTCCAGCAAACTGGCCAGGTCGGCCAGGTCGCCTTGCACGTAACGATACGCAGCGTGCTCGATCGCGCACACCAGGCTGCGGTCATACCCCACCACTTCATTGCCCTGAGCCAATAGTTGGCGCACCACTTCCTGGCCTAGAAACCCGTTGGCTCCGGTTACCAATATATTCATGACCTGCCCTCAGTAAGGATGCAGCGGCATGGCCAAACCGCCCGCCTGCCAGTGTGAATAGACGTCGTCAGGCGTGCAGATCCACGCATCGTCATAGCCTTGAATCTGCTGGATCAGCCGCTCCAGCATGGCGATACGCGAGGCGCGCCCAATCAATTGCGGGTGCATGGTCAGGATGAAATGACTGCCGTAGTGACGCATGCCTTCCAGTTCCGCCGACCACAGTCGAAAGACCTTGTCCGGGTCTTCGATCACGCTGCCAACCGCAGGCTCTGCCGAATAGGCAAACTGCTCCCAGTCATCGAGCAACCAACTGACGGGCAGCTCCAGCAGGCCCTTGCCAGCGCTGCCGACGCGGTACGGCCGGTCATCGCCCATCAAGCTGCTGTCACTGTGAAAGCCCAAGGCAATCAGCGATTCAACAACGTCCGGCGTCAACTCCCACAGCGGTGCGCGGTAGTGGGTGACTGGCCGGTTGATGAGCGCTTCGAGCAGGGCCTTGGAGTCCTTGAGAATCTGCAGATTCTGCTCTGGTGTCTGTTCGTCGACACGCTCATGGAAGTAGCCGTGGCAACCTATGCCATGGCCCGCTGCGGCAATGTTGCGTACTACCTGCGGGTCGATTTCGGCCACGCGGGCGGGAATGTAGAACTGCGCCCGAACACCGTAGCGGGCCAGCAACTCCAGCAAGCGCGGCACGCCAACGCGGCGTCCGTAGGCCCCCATCGACAACAGTGAAAGCCGGCGGCCGCCGAGGCTGGACGGTTCCCAGGCACTTTCTGCATCCAGGTCAAAACTCAAGGTCACGGCAAAGCGTTTGTTGTCAGGCCAGTGAGTCATTCATTCGGCTCCTTCACGAGCGACGCTTGATTGAGTCGGCAAGAATGCACAGCAACTCGAACATCATGGTTGCGCCCACCAACGCCGTGGCCCCGCCCACGTCGAAGGGTGGCGACACTTCCACCACATCGGCGCCCACCAGGTTCAGGCCCTGCAGGCCACGGACCAGTTGCTGCGCCTGCAACGTGGTGATGCCGCCTATCTCGGGGGTGCCGGTGCCAGGCGCAAACGCCGGGTCCAACACATCGACATCGAAGGTGATATAGGTCGGCTCATCACCGACGATACGGCGCGCCTCGGCTATCGTTGCGGCCACGCCGATGTCGGCGAACTCCTCCATGTGGATCACGCGGATACCGCAGTCCTTGGCGAAGTCTTCGTCTTCTGCCGAATAGATTGAACCGCGAATACCAATCTGCACCGTGCGTTTAGGGTCTAGCAGCCCCTCCTCGATGGCCCGGCGAAACGGCGTGCCGTGGGTATAAAGGTTGTCGCCGAAGTAACGGTCGTTGGTGTCGGAGTGAGCATCGAAATGCACCATGCCGACAGGTCGGTCCCGGGCAATCGCGCGAAAGATCGGCAACGTCACCAAGTGATCGCCACCCACCGACAGCGGCACCGTACCGGCCTCATGGACCTCTCGATAAAACCCTTCGATGCGCTTGAGCGAATCGAGCAGGTCAATCGGGTTGACAGGGGCATCGCCCAGGTCGCCGACCCGCACCAGGTCGTAGGGGGCGATGTGACTGACGTGGTGAACCTTGCGCATCATGCTCGACTGGTTACGCACCTCTCGCGGGCCATGCCGGGCGCCGGCGCGGTTGGTGGTGCCACCGTCCCAAGGGATCCCCAGCAAGGCAATCTGCACATCGGCCGGGTTGGAGAATATCGGCAGGCGCATAAAGCTCGGGATACCGGCAAACCGGGGGATGACCGCGGCGTCCATGGGTTGCGGAAAATCTTGGGGCATCGGTATTACTCCTGGGTAAACGCGGATGTGTTGACGGTAAAAGAGGCGGCTTTGCGACGACGCTTGCCCGAGAGCACGATGAGCGCGCCACTCAACAGCGACAGCGCGCCCAAGTACCAGGCGGTGTACAGATCGTCAGGGGAAACCGGGTTGGCACCGGCGGTGTAGCCGATGTAGGCGAGCACCAAGAGCGCCAGCAGTGCGGGGATCGACAGCAGTGTTGCGGTGAACGCCTTGTGCTGCCTCCAGGTCATGACCATGAACGCTGCCAGCGCCGAGATGTAGGACAGCACCAGGGTGATGGTGACCACGTCGTAGTACCAGACGATCTTGTCCAAGGGCTTCCACCAGAGCAGCGCGATGCCGAGAAGCGAGACGAGGCCCAGGGTGAACCACGGCGCCTTGAAGCGATTGACCGCGCTGAACGCGCCGGGTAAATGCCCCTCCTCACTCATCCGATACAGGGTGCGCGCCGATGAGTTGGAGGAAATCTGCAAGCCGGCACAGGCCGAAGTAATCACCACAAACAGCGCCAGCCAGGCCATGGCCGGCGGCAGGTAGACATTGGCGACCGCCGCGATCGGCCCACCGTTGCCGTTTTCAACAATGGACGCCAAGTGCTCTACCGGGACCGCGTATTGCCAGCCGATGGCCGCCAGGCTGTAGATCACAAACGCCGACGTCAGCACGATCAGCAACGAACGCTGCACCGTGCGCACCGGCACGCGCGCCTCTTCGATGTAGTTGATGGCTGAATCGAAGTTCGCCAGCATCCACACTCCAAACAGCACGCCCGGACCAATCGCCGCCAAGCCACCCGCGCCTTGCAGGGAATACATCGAGGCAAACGACAGGTTCTCGACCTGGGGATGGATCAAGCCCATGAAACCGAGCCCTGCGACCACGGCGATTTCGAAAATCAGAAAGGTACTGGCAAGTTTCGCCGTCACCCCAACCCCGCGCACCGACACCGCAAAGAACGTCACGATCAATAGCGTGCCGATGATCTTCGCGTTGAGTTCTCCAGCCAGCGACGGAATCAGCGCCTGGATGTACTCGGAGCCAATCAGCGCACACATCGGCGTGACCGCGATGCAGGCCACGGCGTAGGTCCAGCCGAGGATGCAGCCGATATCCGGGTGCAGGAAACGCGAACAAAAGGTAAAGATGCCCCCCGCCGACGGCGCCTGGCGTGTCAGCGAAACCATGCACACGGCCAGCACCAACATCGGAAAAAAGAACGCAATCAAGATCGCCAGGGGCGCCTGATGGCCAGAAATCGAATAAAGGATCGACATCGAAGACGCGGCCACCCAGGCCGGCGCGTTGAACCCCAATGCGGAAAAGCTGACGTCCTTGGTCCCCAGTTTTCCCTTGCTGAGCGCCGTCTTGAGTTCGCTGACGGTACCGTGACGGTCGTAACCGAAAAGCTCGTAGAGTTTCATGATTGATCCCAGGCTCGTTTTTTATTGGCAGGTAGCGAAAATGCTTTGTAGGACTGAGCGCTTGAGCAACACCCGATCGTTGCCGAGTGTTATCGCCGGTTCAAGATAGGGGGATGGCGGGGGGAGACCAATTACCAAAGACGAAAGCTGACTTTTGGTAAAGCGTATGGATGTGGGGAGCTTTCGCGGCGTACGCGGATGGGTGTAGGGCACGCAGTAGATTGTCGGGGGGAGTAAGCGGAAGGTTTTTTCCAGGCATGAAAAAGCCCAACCTTTTCAGATTGGGCTAAGTCATTGGAAAATATGGTCGGGACGGAGTGATTCGAACACTCGACCCCTAGCACCCCATCTCCTTTTTCATACTTCTTGAAAGCTTCCAAAATTTTACTCTGGATTTTTCTAAGCTAGTATTTACTTGAGCTCCAGCGGTGTTCTGCTCTACGAGAGTCCAGTAACATCCATCAAGAG
This sequence comes from Pseudomonas sp. PGPPP1, assembly GCF_002255865.1. Lineage (NCBI taxonomy): Bacteria > Pseudomonadati > Pseudomonadota > Gammaproteobacteria > Pseudomonadales > Pseudomonadaceae > Pseudomonas > Pseudomonas sp. PGPPP1. The sequence continues at coordinate 43,985 of NZ_NKIG01000008.1, forward strand.
CCGACGTTTTTGTGGGGGGAAAAGTAGGGGGAGTCCGTTTCATGGCCAAAATCACCATCAAAGAACTCGAGTCACTGACCGCCAACGATGCCGGCCGAATTCTCCGGGAGGATGGCAATCTGGCCGGTCGAATATCAGTGCGTAAGGACGGTGTGTCGGTCAGCTTTTTCTATCGCTATCGCTGGGGCGAGCAGAACAAAGAATACGCCTGCGGATCCTGGCCGCGCAAATCTCTGACTGACATCCGTAAAGCACGCAACCAGGCCCGGGCGCTCATCGATGAGCAAATCAATCCCAACGAGCAAAAGAAAACCGCCAAGGCACAGGCATACGCCGCGGCTGATATAGAGGCCGAACAGGTAAAGACGTCGAAGGCGCAAACACTGACCGTCCAGGATCTGGCCAAGGCCTGGCTGTTGGATGGCGTGGCGCGCAAAGACGGCAATGTTGAATTGCAGCGCCGTTTTAACAAGGACCTATACCCGGCGCTCGGCAAGACATCGGTGAGCAGTGTGTCCGAGCACGATGTTCGGGCATTGATCCGGGTGGTCATCAGCCGCGGTGCTCACCGGCAAGCCATCAGCTTTTTCGCCGACCTCACCCAGATGTTCAGCTGGGCCAGAAAGCGCCAGCCCTGGCGGGCGTTACTGGTCGAGGGCGATCCGACGGAACTGGTCGACATCTCCCCCTTGATCCCTGCCGACTACGAAGCGGAAAGAAGCCGGATCCTTTCCCCGGCGGAGCTGTTGGAACTGCACAACCGCTTCCAGCAAATGACCGCCGATTACAACGCCCTCCCCGCCGGCCAAAAATACGACGGCATTCGGCCGCTAAAGAAGGAAACACAGCTTGCGCTCTGGATCAGCCTGGGCACGCTATGCCGGATTGGCGAGTTGCTGCAGGCCGAATGGAAAAATGTCGATCTAGACCAGCAGACCTGGTTCCTCCCCAGCGAAAATGTCAAAGGCACCCGTGGCAAAAAACAAGATCATCACGTCTTCCTCTCCTCCTTCGCCCTGCATTTCTTTCAGGAACTCAAAATCCTGACGGGCGACTCGCAATGGTGCTTTCCGAACAAGCTGGATGATGCGCATGTGGACGTGAAAGTGGTGAGCAAACAAGTCGGCGATCGCCAGGCCCGGTTCAAAAACCGCAAGGCCCTCTCCAGACGGTGCCATGACGATACCCTGGTCCTTGCCGACGGCCAAAACGGCGACTGGACGCCGCATGACTTGCGCCGTACAGGGGCGACCATGATGCAAGCCTTAGGCGTTAGCCTAGACGTCATTGATCGCTGCCAAAATCATGTACTGGCCGGCTCTCGGGTGAGACACCACTACTTGCATCACGACTATGCCGACGAGAAGAAAAACGCCTGGAACCTGCTGGGCGATCGACTCAGTGCGGTGCTGTCCTCGACCTACGAGCACACGCCAAACGAGTCGAAGTTGTCTTTTCCAGCGTATACGACGAAAGAGACCTGGACATCCTCATAGGGCTGTTTCACCTGCGTTCACCGGAATTTAACGTCCCCATGCTGTGATCCATAAGCAAAGGTGGCAGATTGCATGTACACATTCGTGAGCTTTACCGTCGAGGAACTGTTCGAAAAAGTGTGGCAAACACCCATGGTTGTGGGCACCGATGCCGAATTGACCCAGTTGCCGAGATGTCACTGACCCAGTCTGTTCCCCTCGAACCATTGCCTATGCGGGATTTGTGCAGATTTAGAGGTGGGTCAGTCCAGCTTCAGCTCGTGCGTCAATTCGGCGCCGGCGTCCACAGTACTGATCCGCGGGAAGGCTCCGTCACCCTGACGCGTACAAATTGATGAGCAACTTGTCGATGGCTCTTAAGAGAAGTGCACCTTCGAGATCAAAAGCGCCAAGAAAGGGCTATAACGGCGTACAAAGACCGTGTTAGAGCGCACCAAATCAGGCTCAGCCCAAAGCCGGAAGCTCCAATTGGACGCGGCGTTGGTTTTTCTGCTGCATGACAGTGACTCGCTCTGAGACATGTCCCTAGGCAACGTCGCGTCCGCGCAATCTTGTCAAATCGCAGATCCGCAGGGCTTTCAGAAAGTAGCATGCTTGTGCAGGCGCGGGGAAATAGCTGGTCGGCTGATCCTCAAGGACTTGGTCAAGTTCGACTGATGAACCAGGACCGCAAGTTCAGATGCAATCTGTCTGGTGAATGAAAGGCAGCGACAGTCCGATCGTAGCGTGGGCGATGCGGGGTAAACCGCACTTCAATCATCTGGCGCGCGCTTGCATATCTGTTCGACGCCGAGCCTCTCGCTCCCAGGGAAGATCCATCCCCCATTGCGGACCAGTGCCTTTACTGGTTCGCTCACCTCCAATGGACTTTGACCCAATCGAGCTATGATCAACCTCAATTTAATATGCCAGATAGATGCATCCGTGAGAATATAGAAATCAATAACCACCCCACCAAGAATTTAATATCCAAACAATAAACCAACCGCCGATGCCCATTGTTAAAGCTAGCACACAACATATCCGGTCTCCTACTTCACTCGCCCTGTCCGCTGCCTTTTTCGTCAACGAATTAGTACAGTTCGCAGCCCCATTTTTTTTAGAATTTATGCTTGATTGCATTGATTATTTCTCATAGTCAATCTCGCCAAAGAACGCCCTATAAATTTACGCAACATCCTGAAAATCTAGTACTCGCAAGACCAGCTCACATTGTCTGCACTCTTTAAAAATGCGCGCAGGAAGCAGAAGAACAGCGTCGGGTGCAAAAAAGTTCGTAAATCTAAAGGTACACAAAAAAGCGTGATGACGGCCTTCAATATCTGGGTGTACCAAACGCGAGCCTCCCCCCAAAAAACATGAAGGACGACCTGATTACGGAGCCGAAGCTATTTTTTATTAACACAACTTCACACTCCTTTCCTCAAAATCGAATCAAGATGAATTTCGGAGAAATCCATGATTGAGGGGATACCAACTAGCTCTGGCCAGCCAAGATGCAGCGTGACGCTGAAAACGATTAAAGAGACGGATTACAATCCATCCAAAAGGTGGATATCGACGTAGCAGAATACTCATAGAGCACTGAAAAACAAAAGAAACCAAAAAATCTCTCAGAAAAAACCTGTAAAACCCAAAATAGCAGACAGAAGAAAGGCAGCTTAAAAACTGGGAGACGCACCGCCCGATCTTCTATCCACACTATTTCACTCTAGCGTTATCTCACTAGACTAACTTCTTTAAATCAACATCGACCTCGCCAAGCACGGTTTCATTAATGAGTCCTCCCGAAAATGGAGCCACAGCTTTCAAGGCAAACCCCCGCCCCATCATAATCTGCGGATGACTAGATATACCCGGAAGGTGCCTTTCAAGAATCGCTTTTGTTTCAGCGTTGTCTAGCAATTCACCAAGAGTAGAGTCGACAGAATAGCTCATTATTAAACTCCTAACATATTGAATTAAAGTAAATTCAGACAGCATCTACCGCAGAAACTTACAGACCGATATTTTCTCAACTTTGAAAACTGGGATCTTCACGGTACAATTTTCTCAGCAAACCTGGCCATGCGTTATTACTGCCATCACCAACGCTTGCCCTCAACAACTCAATCGGAAAAGAAGCAACCACATCCGCAGAAATATGAGTTACTTCAGCGCCACTATTAACGCCGCTCATAACTTGAATTCGGCAGGCTTTCCTGACTAGATGGTGAAGCATGAAAGCAGAATCGATAGTGGGCGCCAGCGTCACTACACCATGGTTACGCAACAACAGTGAAAAATTCGATGATCCTAGATCTCGCCGCATCCCAGGAATCCGTTCTGCATATGTCTCAGCCCCTTCATATGTGTGGTATGAAATTCCAGCGGCAATTACCAATGCGGCAGGTTGCGAAATCGGTAGTAGTCCATGCTTGGTGGCGGCGACTGCAGCGATATAATCATCGTGAGTATGAATAACGGTATTGGCATCTGGCCGCACCTCGAACACCGCACGCATTGGATGCCAAACATTCGGAACGATTTTAAAAGGGCTATCAGAAATAATTTCCCCTTCCATATTCACTTTCAGAAGACATGAAGCAGTCATCTCTTCAAATAGAACACCAGCGGGAATAAATAGAAAATCTTTACCTATTCTGCAGGAGACCAGTTGATTGGATAAATCGTCCCACCCCATGGCCGGAACCAAACGACAGAGTGCCGCGAGCTGCACTCTTGCAGACCACTCTTCTTCAGAAACTTCCCCTTTTAAGGATGGATATTCAATGTCACCAATTTTAGGCATTTTTCTTTTCCTTCTAACCACGATTGAATAAAGATCAAAACTCGTGAACAGCCTGCCCTGTGCCATCCCACGACTGGGTAATTTGCTTCATCATTCCAAATCCAGCATCCAGCGTCGGCGAGCGCTGAATCAGTTCGAGAGTCGCTCCGCACTTGTGCGGAATGGACATAAAGGCTGTTTCAATGTCAATCGCAGACATCATTCGCTGAACTAGAGAATAGCCAAGCAATTCAAGTGCTTCTATGTCTGCAGAGATACTGTCTGTCAAAACACCGACATGATGCACTCCGAAGCCTTGATTTTGCAGAAACTCTTTAAACGCAGACGGCCCGTCGTCGTGCAGTTGAATTAATTCAATTTGAATGTCGCCGGAGTAAGCGAACGCTGCGCTGAAATCGCTTTCTATGGGCTGACCGCGATACACCTGAGTTTTGTACTTGGGATGCCTGGAGACGAAAAACGGCCCAACCCCCAAAGCCAGCCACTCCTCAATGGAGCTATCGAGGTCATCTACGAGGTAGGCCTGCTGCATGATTGAACCAATCTGATGCTTGATCAATTTTTGCTCCTACTAATGTTGCTCAGCTCATTAAAATCGACATTAGTCAGATATTATTTCAGCGGATGCATACTCGCAAGCCGTAACGCCAATTTTTAGGAACGAAAATGAATTAAAAATTAAATATTAATACCATAGTAGTATATAAAGCAGGCTTAAGTCTGTTTTTTCCTCGCAACGCAATCAGCCATGGCTATGCATGCACCCGGCAGGCAGCGCTGATCCTGAAACCGAAGCGTCTCATACACTCAAAGCGAGGCTATTTTAGGGAGGCTCCAAACAGGATGTCCGCTTCGAAGGAAACCTGAGTAACAGCGACACATGTACGGAGGACTCACAAGCGAGCGGCCAAGTGAATGCTCGGTTGATCCAAAAGCTCCTCCTCGCCCACCTCAAATCCAACGTAATAAGGGGTTGAACTGAATTTTCAGAGACAGAACGGTCTGCGGAAACGACGTATCCACAAATCGGCTGACGGAGATTGGCACCTAGCGATTAAGTCGGGAAAGCCAAGCCTGGTTTCGCGCCAGAATCGAAACTCCGCTGACCAAATGGCACCCAACGAGCCCTTCCGCACGCAGTTCAGGAGAATTAATATCCGACATACATCAGCTTAAGACCCTGACTGGATCCACCTTTATCAGAACCTGATATCTGAAACTGACACGGCTCAAAATCCAGCGCACGCGTCGTGAACTGACGATAACGCCTGCGTTTAGCGCCAATAAAGATCGGCAGCGATCGGGACAGAAACGCCCCATGGTTTGCATTCAGGCTGCTCTACATCACTTCATTTCTTGACTTAAATTTGGTTTGAGATGCAGCCTAAGCCCTCGGCATCGAGGTAGAGAGGTGCATACCCTTGCCTCGACAGTAGTGCCGGATCGAAGCGCCAGCAATTTTTGTTAAACACATAGGAGGGACAAACGTGCCACAGCAAAACAACGTCATCGAATACGACCACATCAGCACTGGCGGCGGAACAGCCGGCTGCGTTCGCGCCGACAAACTATGTGGAGGCGATCGCCGCTCCTCCACAAAATTCGGCTTCATCGTTCCTACCTCACGGTTCGGACCGAATACTTCGCCACAAAAGTTCTGATGAACGAGCAAAAGACGATTGGCCTCAAATACAAGCACGAAAACCAAATTCAGCCAGCGTAGGGCAAAAAAATGGCGTGGAAAATCTTAGTTTAATGGATGCCTCGACCATGGCAACAATGGTCTCAAGCAATCCAAGCACCCAGAAAACGATGATCGCCTATCTAGGTATCAGACAAAATATTCGGACAGTAGACCTACCCTATGCCGTTCACCGCCTTGTTTGGAGATAAAATCATGAAGACTAAAATTCCCGAAAAAAATAATATCGACCACGAACTTAAGCAACAGATACCTCTGCTTTGGATAAACCCTGATCGCAACGTGAATGGTAAACCTGGAGACACTTGGGGAGATCGAAATATAGGTCCAAAGGACATCTTCCATGCCGCGGATCGCTTTGACCGATTCAAGACAGTATTGAAGATCCTTTTCCCTGAGCTGGAGAAATCCAAAGGCAACATCGAGTCGGAATTGATACCGACACCGACTCTCCAAAAGTCCCTAGGATTGCGCGCAGAATTCGGACAACTATTTGTAAAAACAGATCACAATTTGCCAATAGCAGGCTCTATCAAAGCCCGCGGTGGTATCCACGAAATACTTCAATTCGCCGAAGATATCGTTTTACGTCACGGCCTAGCCACCCCAGATAACCTTGAGCCAGTACTCAGCCAATCCGGAAAGCAGCTACTTTCCAGGTACAAGGTAGCAGTTGGCTCCACAGGCAATCTTGGCTTGAGCATCGGCGTCATTGCTTCCGCTTTGGGATTTCAAGCTAGCGTCCACATGTCGGCGGATGCAAAAGAATGGAAGAAGCAGCGTCTTCGTGATCGCGGCGTAGCCGTCATTGAACATGAGGGCGATTATGCTGCTGCCGTGGAAGCAGGTCGCAAAGCAGCGGCAGCAGACCCCTTCTGCCACTTCGTTGATGACGAGAGTTCCTTTTCTCTTTTTTCAGGCTACAGTGCCGCAGCCCTAGGTCTGCGGCATCAATTGTCCTCACATGGGATCTCAGTAGGCGAAGAGCACCCCCTGTTCGTATACATACCTTGCGGAGTTGGTGGCGCACCAGGCGGTGTAGCATTTGGTCTGGCTCACCTGTTCGGACCGAACGTCCATTGCTTCTTCGCGGAGCCAACCGCCGCCCCATGCTTTCTCGTGGCCAGCAAGGATAATAGTGGTAAACATCCCAGCGTCTATGACCTCGGGCTAGACAACTGCACAGAGGCCGACGGACTTGCCGTACCGAGAGCATCTGAATGCGCGGTACAAGTCATGCGCCCTACTATTTCTGGCGTATTTACGGTGAACGATGATCGACTTTTTCACCACCTATACAGTGCTTCAATAACTGAATCACTGCGAATCGAGCCATCGGCCGCAGCAGCATTTGACGGCCCACAATGGCTCGTTGGCTCACCACTCGGAGAGAATTATCTTAGAGAGAAAGGCCTGCTAGGGAAGATGAGCAATGCCACTCACATTTTATGGACGACTGGCGGGTTATTCGTCCCACAAGACGAGTACGAGAAGTTTTATGCGCGTGGTAAAAAGCTAATGCTCGAGAGCTAACGCTCCGCAGGGGGAAGCTTAATCACCGGCCCCTCAAACATATAAAGCGTTATCAACGAACTACAAGTTGCAGGAGATTCCGTACCGCGAGAAGTGGATCCCGACGTGGTAAGTCGGGCTTCCTAGAAACTCCGTCGTAAAAAAACAGGCCTCACATATCTCGACGCACGACCATAGTCTCCGGAAAGTAACAACGAAGGTAGGCAAGATTTGCCCTGACGGACTCTGCAAATGTTTCGTCATCAATGGCCCCATAGCGGGCATAAGCTCCGCACCACAAGCCATCAACCAACTCCGCTGAAAACATCAGATAGGTCGCCATATTAGGAATCGCCGGCACTGAAAAATATTGCTCCAACAGCTCCAAACTGGCAGCACCGTGATACCTGTTAGTCTCCAGATTCTTCACCCTCATCGAACGATGCATGATGGGACCCAACATGATTTCAGACATCGCCCTATTACTATTCAGCTCGTTTCTGGCTATCGTTAGAGAAGACCTAACCAAGTCCTGCCAGCTACCAAGCTGGTGGATTTCCAGATTCTGAGAGTGAGCGATGATATTCTTCGTTAGCTGCTCATTGAAAATTTTGTTCAATTCAATGAATATTGCGGTGACTGTATTGAATAGATAGTGGACGGAAGGCGCAGGCAATCCAGTTACCCTACCGATATCATGCAAACTTATATCTTCAATATTTGCACTCTGTAAAATCTCTAAAGTCGCATCTAAGATCGCCTGATAGCGCTTTTTACTCCTTTCTTGAGTTGGCACACGGGCAGAACGTACAACCTCAGTTGTACGCCCCTTACGATGAGATGCTTTCTCTCGAACATTTGTAATATCATCTCTTGCGAGATCATCATCCTCTTTCTTCACGTCAACGCTACACTTCTGCTAAAAGTAATATTGAGTGAAGAGCAGGCTTTATTGCCCCCTAATCACCCGCTCTGCCGCCCTAGCACCGCTTTGAACAGCAGACTCCATGTGTACGCCATCATAGTCGTTACCGGCAAATGAAACGCCCCGCAACTGCTGGGCTTGGCGCTTAAACTCAATTATCTTAGCATGCATGCCAGGCGAAAGTCGTGCAAACCCCCAATGGTGACGCTGAACCTTGACCTCCTCAATCATGCCTGCAATACCGGGGAAAAATAACTCCATATCATCCAAGGCCTTAGCAATAATCTCGGCATCGCTCTGCTGCGCAAGCAGTGCCGAGTCGGGATAACAAGGCCATGCAGAAATAATGGTCTTGCCACTTGGGACAAGGTGCGGCGTTTTGAGTGTATGGTTCAACGCCATGTTGAAGGTTGTCTTACGATACCCATGCCCCATGTAGACATAAGCAGGCGCTTGGAGAGGGCGATCTAGAAAGAAATAAACCAGAGAGAGAGGTACATTAGGAAACTCTGATAAAAACTTCCGCTGCGCTACCAATTCTTCTGGCACGATTTTAGCGGCAGCATCAATCGGGCACGCCACGATGACATGATCAGCTTTCATGGTTGCACCGCTGTTAAGCAATACACCCGTCACACGACCACGCTCATAAAGAAGCTTATCAACTGCTGATTCATACCGTACGTCCAATGTGTCCGCAATCGTCTCGGCCAATGATGCGTTCCCCCTGCGCAACGTCATGACTTTAGTAGTTAGAACTAGCTTGACCAAATTCAAAAAGTGATAAAGGTTGGTATGCTCGATATCAGTGCCAACCATCGCATGTGCAGCAGGGCGCAGAAAGTAATCTTTAAATTCCTCGCTAGCCCCACTGAAAGCTTGCGCGGTCGACACATTGTCGTATTCCGGAATATCACGGTGAGTTTCGTAGAGCGAGAACTTTTTCATCATCAGCATATAGCGAGCCATGAACCAAGCCAGCTCAGCGGTACCTCTTACGCCAAGAAGCTTTGTTATCCCCAAATTTCCAGATGGGAAAACTTGCCCACCTGAACGGGAGAGATAGCATGCCTGAACATTGCTTTGAGGAATCAAATCTCCACTCAGCCCATGTCGCTTTACTAATTTGATTAACTCCAAATAACTGGAGTGAACGCCCTGTGCACCTGCCTCTGCAGCATCACCCTTGTGAGTGATGCGCATTGTGCGCCCACCAGCGCGATTTGAACCCTCAAGCACTACAACGTTTTTCCCCGCAGCCTTGAGCGTACTGGCCGCAGTTAGGCCGGATAGACCAGCCCCAATCACAATGATGTCGTTCATAAGAAGGCTCGTCTGAAGATAATTTAAAGGTCAGATGATGCCGATACCATCGTCGACTCGCAACATTTTCCTGACTAAAGTCAGGTTTTTTTGGCGAATTATGGCCCGTAGAGAGCGTCGAATGACCTTATTAAACGGAAAATGCGCGCGACAAAGCCCTTTCAACCTGCTGCAAGGCTAAGAAACAGAATTCACGACTTTCGCCAGAAGCGTTCTTTCGCGACTTCCTTGTTATACCTGGACTTTCCGCGGCTTCACTAATCCGCCTGCATGGATCTCCAAGTGCCGCCGTTTACCGAAAATCGCCGCAGTAAAGGCTGTTCCTGACGAGTGGAAACTGATCCAAGTGTCCAACTACTCCCTATCGCAAGTTGGTGCATCCGCAGGGGGACGGGCTGACGGCGGCCAAGTATTGGAGCGGGTCGAGGAAATGCCGCTGCCGACAGCCTTGAGGGCTCGCCGAGCACACTGTAAGGGCCTCCAGCACTTGCCAGATCGGCATGGCGCGAATTGCTATTTGGTGCTTTCAAGATCAGGTTCGTTTTTTGACTGGCAGCTTATGTACCAATCATCGAACGCAAACCCGGCGCGCTACGCAATGGTGCACCGTGCCGATCTACCCTAGCCGTTGCGGCTTCTCAGGCGAAGCCTGAACGCACTTGCGCTACAGACGGAATCGGCTAACCAGCTCCTGCAGCTCGCCCCCTAGTTGCGCCAGATTGGCACTGGAAATCGAGGTCTTCTCACTGGTTACAGCAGATTGCTCAGCGATGACACGAATGCTGCTAATACTGCGATTAATTCCTTCTGCCGCACAACTTTGTTGTTCCGCAGCAGTAGCGATTTGTTGGTTCATTTGTTCGATATGCGAAACGGCCTGATCAATGAGTACTAGAGCTTCACCTGCCCTACGTGCAGCAGCAACACTTTCGCCGGTCATGCCACGACTTTTCGTCATCACGCCTACAGCACCTTCAGCGCCGCATTGCAGGGTAACGATCAGTTGCTCAATTTTCGCAGTAGATTGATGAGTGCGTCGCGCCAGCGCTCGCACTTCCTCAGCAACTACGGCAAAACCGCGCCCAGCTTCTCCGGCACGGGCCGCCTCGATGGACGCATTGAGAGCTAGTAGATTCGTTTGCTCGGCAATTCCTTTGATGACATCAAGAACAGCGCTGATATTTGAGCTGTCACCTTTGAGGTTGCTAATAGTTTCTGCCGATATTTCAACGGACCGGGCCAGTTGCTCGATGCTGACAATAGCTTTCTGCACCACCTGCCCCCCCCTTCGGGTCTGCTCATCTGCCTGGCGAGCAGAGCTAGCAGCAATGTCTGCATTGCGCGCGACCTCTTGGACATTGGCAACCATTTCATTCATTGCGGTAGCTACCTGCTCCGTTTCGAGAAGTTGCTCAGCGACCCCGATATTGGTTTGCTCTGTCACAGCCGAAAGCGTCCCTGCTGCAGAGGCGAGTTGTGCGATACCGCTCCCTAGCCCTCCTAGCAAAGCCCGCAAACTCGTTGTCATCTGCTGTATGGCCAACATCAGTTGGCCAAGTTCATCTCGGCGGTCGCTCTTCAGCATCACAGTAAGATCGCCACCAGCGACCTGCCTGGCAACCTCGACGACGCGCCGTAATGGTCCGACAATCAAATGAGTAATCATAAGCGCACAAATAACACCTACAAACAAGGCTACTAAAGCAGCCCCTGTCAGCATACGTTTCGCCTTGCTGGACTCATATTCCAGTTGTAAACGCTCTTGTGCTAGCGACTTCTTGGTAACCTCTGTTACAGCGCGAGCACTTGCACCCATTGACTTTTCATTGCCCAGACGCTCTAGAACAACTTCGTGCAGCTTGGCAAATTGTTTGCGGTACCCCTCGAGCAGCTGCATGGCCTCGTCGGTGGTCTTGCGAATATCCGAATCATGACTCAGCGCCAACAATTGCTCTCCATTAGCAGTAAGCGACATGAAGTGCTCTTCCATCAGATTGATGTACTGTTCATCTTCGCTCAATAAGAAATCTTTCTCGACGCGCCGAGTTTCCAATAACTCGGAAGCCAGAGCGTTTGCTTGATAAGCCTGATCGAGCAAAGTAAGACTGCTCTGATCATTGGACTGCTGGATCCTTGTTACAGTCGCTTCACGCAGGCGCTCAGCGAGAACCTCGAAACGCTCCAGCGCTGCTCCAGCCGAGTCCTCCATGGCCTTTTGAGCAGCATGGTTCTCTTCAGTGGCCCTGCGCAGCAGCTGCAAATCCTCTCGATAACGGATGACATTCTGTTGGACCTGCCGCATCAAACCCCTACTCTCCTCACTAGGTAGCAGCACCTCACCACGCTTGGCTTGGTCACTGACTTCATTGACCAACGTAATTGCTTGCTCTATGAACTGGGCCTGACCGCGCATCAGATAATTTTTTTCTTGCTGGCGAGCTAGAGCCAGATTGGTATCGATATCTCGTATGCGTAACAGGTCCTCGTAGCTTTGCTGGTTATTCTCCAGAGTTCGCTGCCCAAGCCATGATATTGCCAAAGTAATCGTAAAAATGAGACCAAAACCAATCATCATTTTCATACGAAGACTCAAGTCGAGCAGAATGCGAGTTAGGTGCTGCACAGTGACTCCTTACGCTGGGCATTATTAGTATGATCAGACGGCTCGAATAGTTATCAACTGCAAACCAAACTAAATATAAGTGGACTATGACGGTTATACCGACATGGCATAGCCCTCACCGCTCCTGAACTTGGAATTGCAGCACCTGCTACATATATATTCTTGAACGCCAATGGGGCGTTTTTTTGGACGCACTCACAATCTCTAGAATGCCGGGAAGATCAATAGAGAAAGCTCTCCGTTGGATTGACTAATTTATACTGCATCGACAATTGAGATAGTGATAGATCGGCGAAGCACCTTGAATGACGAAGCATTCGAAGATAGCAAAACTCTAATGATTACCTACTTACGTCATTACCTTTCAGAAGAGCCGTTTCTCGGTAGTTTACCGCCGAATTAGCGTCAACCGTTCCCTAAGACGCTCCCCAGATCACACGACCATAGGAGCGTTAAAAACTAACCGAGAAAAATCGATTTCGTTTCTAGAAACTCGTCGATTCCAGCACTACCCCATTCACGACCATTGCCCGATTGCTGGTAGCCACCGAGCATCCGACAGCCTGACCAACACCAGGTGAAACAGCAGTGATATTCACCAACGTGTCGACCGCCTTGCATTTCAGCTCTGCTAAGCGGACGAGATTTACCTATCAGTGCCTCTTGCTTCTACGGGCTATCTCTGAACGCTAAATTGCTCGAAGCAAACAAGATCGGCCTTGGTCCATGTCTCAAGACGTCGAAGTTGTCTTTAGCCTGGTGAAAGCTTAGCGGGATCCAAGGAAACACCGCCCCCCAGCTCCTCACGAAGTTTCGCCAGACGTACTCCCTCCTGGGCCGTCACTGCGTAGAGCTGCTCCGGGTCTTGAGTGCGCAGCCGCAGGGCCATCGCCTCCATACCTTCGGCCACTACAATTTCCCGACTATTGATTTTCAAGCCATTCAGAATCAGCTCGGCTGCAGTTTTCACGGGTATGCCGTGTTCAATATTGTCGTCGGAACGGCCTCGCAAAGTACCGTTGCCTTCCAATGAGTTAATGGCAACCGATGTCCGCACCGAACCTGGCAGGATCACGCTTACCTGAATGCCGTAAGCCGCTTCGACTTCTGCGCGCAAGGCATCGAAATAACCGACAACCGCGTGTTTGGCCCCGCAATAGCCAGTACGCAGCGGGGCACCGACTTTGCCGGCAACCGAACTGACCACCGCGATCTGCCCGCTACGCCGTTCCACCATCAGCGGCAACAACTGTCGAGTCAGCGCCACGGGGGCAAAGTAGTTTACCTCCATCAATTGCCGATAGACGTCCCAGTTCGTGTCCAGCGCCAGGCTTCTTTGGCTGATACCGGCGTTGTTGATCAAGCGGTCTACTCGGCCACGCCAGTTCCAGGCGCGCTCGACCAAATCGGCAAGGGCGGCGTAGTCGGTGGTATCGAACGGCAGCACCAGCGCCCGATCAGGCGCTTGGGCCGCGACCCGATCCAGCTCGCTGACCCGTCGCCCGGAAAGAATCACCCAAGCCCCTTCGCGCAGGAAAGCTTCGGCCAATCCTTCGCCGATGCCTGAGGACGCACCGGTGATCCATACCACTTCATCTTTGAATGACATAAATAATTTCTCCACGTTGAAATAAGGATGACATAAAGGTTCGACTGCGCAGCATGACCAGACCGCCCCAACCCCATGACCGCGACAACTGCGTAAAGACCTAGGATGAAGCTGCCGGTGGGGGTTTTGATCAAACCGATCGTAGCAGGGCTGTCCACACCTGCGAGGCTGCCCAGACTAGTGATCGCGGCGATACCGGCGGTTGTGATTGCCAGGAGTACCAGCGAAATCCACAAGTGGCCCGTAGTCACGATGGTCATCATTAGCCCCTGCCTGCACAGAATGTGACGATTGCAAAAAATGCCAATGTCGCTCTTGGCGTCTGAAGAGCGGCGCCCATACCAGACCATGGCAACGGCGCCAAAGGTATAACCGACGTAAAACATGCCCGCGCCAAACCCGTACCCGAACCCGTAGACCGCATCACTGAAACAGGCTTCTGCAGTTGGGCGTAACCGATATTGATGCGGTCCAGGAAGTTGAGCACACAGCACAGGAAAAGCAGGCGGATCAGTCGCCGGGGGATCTACGGTAGAGCGCATCAAGGTTATCGGTAACCACATGACTAGCCACAACGGAGGCATCGAGCAAGGTCGTCTTCATAAGCGATGCCCCATTATTTTAAGAATGGCAATCCCAACACTTCCTGACTGACGTTACGTACGATAGTCGCTGTCCATTCGTTCCAGTTTTCGCAGCAACGCTGGCCAGACGAAAGCACCGCCTTGATCTTCGGTTTGCATCTTGGCCACCTGCTGTATGCCGTCGATGATGGCCTCATTCACGGTGACCAACTCGCCACCGGCCTGCGCCGCCAACTGGATCTGGCAGGTGGTCTCGAACAGGTACATGGCCAAAAACGCATCCGGGATTGATCTGCCGACAGTGAGCAGGCCGTGGTTGCGCAGCATTAAAAAGGTCGATTCGCCGAGGTCGGCTTGCAGCGTCGCTCGTTCCTCGTCGCGCACCGCCACCCCTTCGTAGTCGTGGTAGGCCAATGAGCTCAGGACAAAGGTGGACTGCTGGGAAATAGGAAGTACGCCGCATTTCTGCGCACTGACCGCGATACCTGCTCTGGTGTGGGTATGCAGGACGCATTGCACGTCATCCCGTAATGCGTGGATGGCGCTATGAATCACGAAGCCGGCACGGTTTACCGAAAACTCCGAGGCGTTGAGCTTGTTGCCCATCTGATCGACGACGATCAACGACGACGCTGTGATTTCGTCGAACAGCAAACCGTAGGGATTGATCAGGAAGCGATGCTCGTCACCGGGCAGTCGGGCGCTGATGTGGGTGAAGACCAGATCTGTCCAGCCGAAATGCGCCACAAGTCGATAGCAGGCGGCCAGGTCACAACGCAGTTGCCATTCCTCTGGGCTGACAATATTTTTGATCGAAGGGATGTGCATGGATATTTCCTTGTTTTTGTAGGTGGGCCGACCGAGGTTGAAATGCTATTGCGTAATCTCAGCAGTCATTTCCGAGACATACTGGCTGCGCAATGGTTGGCGCATGACCTTGCGCAGCATGGGTTCGAAAGCTTCGAAAGGCAGCGTTTCGTAGTCACGATCGAAGGCAGGGCTGTCATAAAGCTCGCAGAATTGCTCGGTGTGAGCGTAGTGCGGATGGTCGGCGAACTGATCGCGCACGTTGCGATCCAAGCCGATGTGATGAAAGAAATAATGCCCCTGGAAAATCCCGTGATGGGCGATCATCCAGTGGTTAGCCTCGCTGATGAAGGGTTTGAGGATAGCTGCGGCGATGTCGGCATGGTTGTAGGCGCCGAGCGTATCGCCTATGTCATGTAGCAGGGCGCAGACCACATACTCTTCGTCGCGTCCGTCGTGCAGCGCCCGTGTCGCGGTCTGCAGTGAATGCGCATAGCGGTCGATGGGGAAACCACCGAAGTCGCCCTTGAGCTGCTGCAAATGTTCGATGACCCTATCAGGCAGGCGTTGGGCGTATGTCATGAATTCTGACCCAATCAGCTTCCAGTCTTCACCGGTGCTCTCCTGAAAGCTTTTGAATGTTGTGTGATTGCTCATGATCTCTCCTGTTAGTCACTACGCCCATACAAGGGCGGCAGGCTGAAAAGGAGGGTAGTTTTTTGAGCTGGTGGACACTGCAAGGAATCTTACATTCAGCGAGTTCTTTACGTAGGGTGATGAGGGTTGCTCGCACTGTGGTGCGGCTGCACTATGGGGGCTGACAAAAGAGAGGGTATCCATGCTTGCCAATGATCAGCTCGTGAAACAGATGGCCGAAAATCAGTGGTTCGCTGGCCTTGCACCTGCCTTGCAACAGGAAATGCTCGTCAACAGCCGAATCCAGCGCCTGAACCCCGGAGAGTTTCTCCTGCGCCAGGGCGATGCGCCGGGCTGTTTCTACGGGTTGGTCCAAGGTGCGCTTAAAGTGTCGACCTTGGGTGAAGACGGCAAAGAAGCAATTTTGACGGTGTTTGAAGTCGGCAACTGGTTCGGCGAGACGTCATTGCTCGATGGGCTGCCGCGGATGCACGACATGAGCGCTGTGACTGCGGTCGAAGTACGCCGTATCGAGCCCGTCGATTTCGACCGCCTGATGAATGACAACGGTTTTGCACGGGCGATCGCGGCGCTGCAAGCCATGCACTCTCGCCTCGTCCAAAAAATGCTCGAAGACAGTATGCTGCGTTCAACTCGCATGCGCATCGCCCGTCGTCTCGAGCACCTGGCCCACGGCGATACATCTTTGTCGCTGAATGAGCGTCACGTCCTCAATATCACTCAGGACTCGCTGGCCATGATGCTGGGCATCACCCGGCAGACCCTTGCGCTTGAGCTAAAGGCAATGGCGGCCGAGGGGGCGGTGATACTGAAATACGGACAGGTTCATATCGCGTCGTTGCCAAAATTGAAAGCTATGGAGTCTGGATTGTGATAGCGCTGTTGATAATTGATGATGTGCCTCAATGGCCTGCTCCAAATGTCACAGTGCCGAGAGTGTCATCGATGATTAGCAACTCGAGTTCTTTGATGGCGACTTTAGAGATTGCCAAGTGACGTGGATACGCTCGGCACAGCCTCCCCCTGCCGGTATTATCAAAGTAGCTGTTGATCTCGTTTCTCATCGTGGCCTCATCCAGTGTAAACGGGCAAAGGATCCATTTTTTGATGAAGCTCGATTCACCCCGCAATCAGTCACTGTTGCCGCTATGCTTGGTTTTTCGAAATCAATGCTGGTAGGCACACGTTATCAATAACCTAGAGGATGTCCGCCTTGACGGCTTCCGTTAGTGTTTTTGGAGTTACTTGGGGCACAATCGCAGCCGCTGCGGATTCAAAGCTATCCGGGTCGCGAGTGGTCGCGACAAATACTTCGATGCCGCTTCGCGCAAAGCGCCTGGCCGAGGTTGCCGAAGCCGATAATTGCGTAGTTCATATCTTTTCCTCAGGTTTACCACGCCCTACGGTGCGTATATCAAATCGACTGACCGGTCGTGGGGAGTCAGATTTGCGTCAGCCCGCCGTCGACTGCGAACTCACTCACGGTCATGAAGCCGCTATCCGACGACGCGAGGAAGGCGACCACCGCTCCGATCTCCGCCAGATCGGCCATACGCTGGAGCGGATTCATCGAAGCGAAGACCTTCATGCCTTCCTCGCCCAGCGCTCGCTTCGCCAGTTCGCTCGTTGTCGGTCCGGGTGACAGCACGTTGATCCGGATGCCGGTGCCCTTCGGTCCTCCGCCCAGGTCCAAGCGAGGTTGCGCACGGCCGCCTTGCTCGCGCTGTAGGCGCTTAATGCAGGTGCCCCAGTGGTGCCGGCGCTTGATCCGGTCAGTATGATCGAACCGCCCTCGCCCATCAGCGGCAACGCCTTTTGAACCGTGAAAATCGTACCCTTCACATTGGTGTCGAAGGTTTCGTCAATGTGCTCGGCGGTGATCTCACCAAGAGCAAGCGGGCTGCCCACCCCCGGCATTGGCGAAGACGATGTAGGGGTTCCACGTTCGGCCTTCACTGCTGCGTAGAACCGGCCGAGGTCGGCCTGATCGGAGACCGAGCCCTTCACCGTGCGGAAAATTGACGAAGACTTGTGAAATCTGCGACAACGGATGCAGGCTCAACGCCACGCTGCGCATCCTCTCGGGCAAGTGGAAACCGCTGATCTTGTTTTCCCTGCGCGACAGCCCGAAGCGCTACGGCGAGCTCAAGCGTTTGATCCTCGCCGTCAGCGACAAGGTGCTGATCCAACAATTGAAGGAACTGAAAGCCGATCACGTAATGGCGCGGACCGACTACACGGAGGTGCCGCCACGCGTGGACTGCGCGCTGACTCCACTTGGTCGCAGCCTGGCTGACGCGATCGTGCCACTGTGCAGCTGGGGAACCGAAAACGAGGTGAAAATGGCAAGCATCTTCGCCAACCGCGACGCTTTGCCTTAGCAGGATGCGGTAGATCGTTATTTTCTGATCGCCATCAACAAGCCAGATAGCAGTCGCGCGACTGGAGAGAGTGTTCGTCCGCGACGTGATATCAGTCCCAGGGTCTGCTGATCGCGGGATTCGTCAGCGAGCGCTTGACCAACGTCGCATTTCCGTCCGCCGGCATGGCTAACTTAGGCACCACGCCAACGCCGAGCCCGGCCTCTGCCAAACTGACGAGCTCGGGCACGTGCTTAACTTCACAGAAAGACCGGGGCCGTATATCACGATTGGCGAGGGCCTGGTCGATCAGAAAGCGGTTGCCGCTGCCTTGAGCCAGACTGATGTAGTCCGCTCTGTCAGGTCGTCCCAGGCCATTGATTCCCGTTCGGTCAGCGGGTGGCCGACTCAAGGACGAAATTGCCTGGCGTGGCCTCACCATTATGTGGGGCCTGGAACAGCGTGCGCACCTTGCGCCGTTGGCCACGGTGTTCCGGGTGCTCCTCATCGAGCCCTATGGCTTCAGGGAACAGAACAATTATCTGTATATCCTGAAGCAATGCTTCGATGAACGGGACCATGTGCTTCGGGCTCACTTGGGGAGCTTTAGTGAGGAACTCGACGCCGTTTGGGGAGTTGGGCTCTGAGAACTATGTTGCGTATAGAGTGTGCGCACAATCGACGCACGCCCTAAGATAGCTTCGCGGCTCGAGATCCGAGGCTGCGAATGTCGCAAATGGCTCGACTGCAGCCCTTAACGCCAGACTACCCTCTGCTCGCAATGTTGTGACGGGCAAAAAAAGCCAAACGCAATTATTGAGATAAATCCAGAGCTAAACCGAAATGGGGAATACATGAAATTGAATCGGGCATCAATTTTCCCCACTAGAGCTCCCCATCGGTAACAACCAACAGAACAGCATCAAGCAGTCAAAACTCAATCTAATGAATTGCTTGGCAAAAGCTACAAAGGCATTAAGTCAGAGGACCGTTCATTTCTTTGCACTCATCCACATCGCTGCCGCCTTGGCCGCAATCATCATGATCGGTACGTTAGGATTACCGGAGATCAGTTTCGGCATGACCGAGCCGTCGGCCACGCTGAGCCCTTCCAACCCTCGCACGCTCAGGTCCGGATTAACTACCGCGCGTTCATCATTTCCCATCCGGCAGGTCCCGGCGGGATGGTATTGCTGAAACGCATGATCTCGAATGAACGCATCGATTTCAGCATCGTCATTGAGCGCCCGATCCGGCAAAAGCCTCTGACCGCGGTACAGTTTCATCTCGTCTGTACTCAACAGCGCACAAGCTCGTTTAAAGCCTTCACGCATCACTTCAATATCTGCCGGCGCGGATAGAGAATTGTAAGTTATACGCGGGCGATCATTCGGGTCTAGCGACCTTAGCGTTATCTCCCCCCTGCTTTGGGCGCCCATTAGTTGGACCTTTACTTGCAGGCAGTCCTGATAAGGCTTCTTCCATCCTGGAAACCAGGCATCCGCGTCCGGCGGAGGAATCTGGATATAGAGCTGCAAATCAGGCTGTTTCAGCGATGCACGGGACTTGATAAACCCAAGGATCACACCAGGTAGCAGAGACGACGGACCACTGCGAAACACCATCGCGCGGATGATATTGATCAGCGCTTGATCAAGCCTCAACGAACGGTGAAGCGTACCGGCTTTTTTTCGCGCCCACATGACTGAGAAAGCCAGATGGTCCTGCAGATTTTTCCCGACTGGGAGATCGACGAGAATTGGAATGCCCATCGAGCGCAGGTGCTCTGCTGGCCCCACTCCCGAGAGCATTAACAACTGAGGGGTGTTGATTGCACCCAGGCATAACACGGTCTGGACGGCGTGCACGACACATCTCTGCCCTTGCGACAGATACTCCACACCGATGGCACGCTTACCGTCAAACAACAATCTGGTCGCCATTGCGCCTGTTCGCACGGTCAAGTTGGGACGCGGGAGTACCGGGTGTAGAAAAGCTTTTGCTGCCGAGGACCGCTGGCCATTCTTGATTGTGTACTGCAGAACGCCCATGCCTTCAGGCTTCTCACCGTTGTGATCACGCGTGATCGGGTAACCGAGCGCTCGACATGAGGCAAACCATGCCTCATAAACTGGGTCATCCAGCTTCCCGGCGATGGCGCCCAGCTCACCTGACCCGCCCCGCCATTCATCGCCTCCGCCCGCCCAGGCTTCACATTCCTTGAAAAAGGGAAGCACCTCGTTGTAACTCCAACCTGTTGCGCCGTCCGCGGCCCAAATATCGTAATCGGTAGGGTGGCAACGTGTGTGCGCCATATAGTTGATGGAGGATCCGCCCCCGATAACCTTTCCATGGGGAACGTAATTACGGCGACCATTGAGGCCGGCATCCGGCTCCGACATATCGTTCCAACGATACGCTTGCTTGACCGTCATCGGTTGAATGCCCACGGGTAAGTTGATCATGGGGTCCTTGTCCCATCCACCGGCCTCTAAAAGAAGGACACGCGTGGCGGGATCGCGGCTGAGCCGATTGGCCAACACACACCCCGCCGATCCAGCACCGACGATGACGTAATCAAAATTCTCCTGCCCCTGCTTATCCTGGCTCACCTGGCACGCCCTCGACTCATAGTGTTATCGGCTGTTGTTATGGGTGATGAAAAACGGTCGTCGTCTTGAAAACCCGAGCATCAGGCGATTGCCGTCATCACTGGCCGGGCCCAGTATTAGATATTAGTCAGATATTTTGCCTTGAACAACCCCTAACCCACCCATACAAAACTGTAACACAACGCAGAAAAACATCAGCAATAGCTAGCAACTGCGCCGAAAAACTCATAATATTGCGTTTTGTCGCTACGCTTGCTCAGCTAATCGCAATCTGGTAAAAACTGACTAACACCTGTATTTAAGAAATGTGCAGGAGTTAGTAATGGTGTACAAAATCGGGGCGGTGAGAGTCATCACATATGCGACAGAGGACATCCACAGCGCGGTGGCGCACCGCAACACACTGAGGGAACGTAGTTTTCTATTACGCGTGACCCGAAGCACATGGCGCATACGTACCGAAGCCCGCAAACCAACTGCGATAACAGCGCGGACCTCGCGTTTATGGGTGATTTGCAAATTGAGCAGGCCCAGCAACTCAACGAAGCCCTATCGTCACTCACGGAATTCGCGGACCAACAGGGCTTCGGTAGTCATCCCAGGCCCGCTGGCGAAAATGGCGTTTTTTCGCTATTACAATGCGCGCGCGACCCACCGCGCTAAGTTGCTAGCGAACAGCGCGAATAACGGCGAATTGATCAGGCTTCCTAACCGATGCTGGAATGTTTCCGGCGCGAGTTTTTTCTCTTCGGCTAGGGAAAGAAACGCCCTTTTCATGAAATGACTTGCTTCGTAGGCTGGTCAAACTTGGACGTAGCTGCATGGACTGACGCCTCCCTCTACAGAGCAAATCTCAGCATCGTTGCAGGCGGCTTCAACACTGCACGCCTTGACAGCAAGCCGCTACCAAATTGCTTTTAATCACCTTAGAAAGTACTCAGTGATGCCAACCAGTGAGACATTGGCGGATGGTGTGCTTGACCAAGAGCATCCGCAACCAACCTCATGCCAGGAATGTTCAAATGCAAATTCAATCAATCAAAAACAGCGTAAGCCCCGAAGAGTGAGAGCCGCGTTGCGATCTTGCAGCCTGTTACCGGCCCGTGGCGCTCTATGGCTGGACAGATCTCGTGCTCAACCACATCAGTGCCAGCCTCCCAGGCACCGACCACGAGTTTCTGATAAATCCCTATGGACTAATGTTCGAGAAAACCACCGTGCCCCCATTGATACGATAGATCAAGACGCAATAAGTTAGGCCATTCGCCATTTGAAGTGAATCGAGCAGGTTTTATGATCCATAGCGCTATTCACGTCGCTAGGGAAGACGCTCAATGCGTCTTACACACCCACACCCACACCCACACCCGCGCCGGAATTGCCGTCAATGTCTAGGAGCGCGGTTTACCTCCCTCGCAACAGTCAACGTTCGTCCACGGCTCGCTGGTTTATAACGTCCATGAAGAGGGCGCGCTACACGATTAAGAGAAACCACGACAGCAAGCCGACATTGGCACACAAAATCCCTGATCCTCTCCGCAATCATGGCTTGCTCAATCTGTGGGCGCCCGCACAAGGACAGCCTTACCTCGCACATCATGATCTTGCTGATTGGTGCTAGCACACCCGTCATGCGGTGCGAATAACCGGAGTCTTTATATACCGGAAGATGAATATCAGGCATTTGTCGAACGCGCCGCCAAGCGACAATGAAAGTGCCGATATAAAAATATTAATTTGTGACTCGGGACGCCAAGACCATGCATGACAATCTATCTTATTGGTTTAACTCAGCAGAACCTTATATGCCCAACGAGGTGCTGAACACCTGTGAAACGGTCGATATCTGTATAATCGGCGGTGGCGTAACCGGACTCTCAACTGCTTATCACCTGCGTAAAAAAAATCCGCACGTCTCAGTCGCGTTATTGGAGGGGCAAGTCATCGGCTACGGCGCTAGCGGCCGCAACGCCGGCCAAATGATCGTATCCGTTGGCGATAACGATTTTCGAGCACAGCTGAAACGCTATGGCGCGGATAAGCTCCGCGAGCTCCACACTTACGTTCATGAGGGTATTGACCTCATCAAAACCATGACGCGCGAGCACAACATTGCTTGTGATCTTAATCCCAGCGGTTATTTGTTGATGGGGCTTAAATCCGAGGGCAATGAAAACCTGAACAGTTACATGAAGTTCAGCCAGAGCATTTATCAAGACCAGTTTCTTGAATCGATTTCAGAGCGTGATATTGCCGCTGCGTTTACCAGCGCGTACTTTGGTTCAGCGATATTTGATCGGCGTGGTGGGCAATTTAATCCTTTAAAATTTATTCGAGGCTTGAAACAGGTCGCCATGAAGCTGGGCGTCAATATTTTTGAGCACAGTCCAGTCGCGAGTATTGAGCGCAACGCCTCGCACATCACCTTGCGTACGGGGTGCGGCGTCGTTCGTTGCAATAAGTTGGTTATTGCGACCAATGCCTACTCGCATCTTTTGAAGGGGCTCAAGGATGTTGCATTTGAACGTAACCAAACGCCCATCATGGTGTATGCGAACGTGACGGCGCCGTTATCGGCAAGTCAGTGGCAACAATTGGGATGGGCAAGACGCTGCGGCGTTAATGTGCTGTCAGACCTGTTTTATTCGTTCGCCCCCACCGCGGACGGCCGTCTTTTGTACGTGGGTGGATACTACACTCATGCGCCCTCCGGCAATGAAATGTCGCCGGAAATCAGTACAGGTTTTATGAACAACGGCCCGAAACAGCTGGCTGCGTTCTTCCCGAACCTAGCTGGCGTGCCTACGGCGCAAAGTTGGGGAGGGCCTATCTCGGTTACCCGGGATTATATTCCCCACATAGGCGTGCTTGCTGACCCGAGAATATCGTATGCCAACGGCTGCTGGGGGCACGGGATGCCACTAGGCGCACGCAATGGACAGACACTGGCAGACCTGGCGTTAGATCTGCACAGCACGGATACACGGGCCTGGCTCGTCCGTCGCGACAAGTCCTATTGGCCTCTACGCTCGATAACACCATTGATTGTTCAAAGCGTCTCTTCCGTTCTACGTTACGGCGTAAGAAGAAAAGCCTCAAAACTGGGAATGTCGTTCGAGCCCGAGTAATCCTAACGATCATCAGTACAAAGTGCTTTACACATCCATGCTGCGGCCCACCCGGATTGAGGTGGGCCCACATGTATCAAGCTGCGGTTCGCGAAGCGGAACAATTTGCAATATCGGCTATAAACTCTTCTACCCCAGACTCACCCTCCACAGCGCTCGCGGCGACACGCCGGTCAAATGCTCGGTAAAACGATAACATGATCAGTGACAGCGCATTCAAGCCCGCCGGTATCAACGAAGCGGCCAAGGTAATGGCCAACACTGCCGAGTCCGGCTGTTGAGTGATGCCTTCCTGGGTCTCGATCAAGCCAGCGGACGCCAATAGCCCGCCGGTGACCAAGGCCCCAAGCGTTAAGCCCAGGCGCTCTGTCGCGATGAATACACCACTCAAAAGCGCCTCGGGAGGCTGCTTGTCAATCCGACTATCTCCCTGCCTGATGCAGTCGGTCAGCATAGAGTAGGAAAAGACCTGGTTGCCTCCTTCACTCATCCCCGCAAGTACCACCACCGTTAATACGATAGCCACCGGAGTTGAAGAATCGAGTAAAAGGTACCCGCATCCGGCAATGGTGGACACGAGGAGTGCGATGGAGAACGCGCCATATTTGCTCACCCGTTTGCCCAAATAGAGAAACAGAGGTATGGCCAGCACCGACGAGCCAAATGAGAGAAAGAACACTAGCGAAAGAAACTCCACACCCTGCTTCAACACATACGTCACATAGTAAGCCAGAGCAGCCGTCACCACGCCGGCACCCAGCATGTGCAGCAGCCAAACCGCACACAAGATCAGGAACGGGCGGTTATGGATCAGCGCAAACCATAGCTGCGACGTATTGATTTTCTCTGTCGCAACCTTGCGAACGGGCTCTTTCGACGCAAAAAAGGTAATCAAAATACTAATGGACATGATGGCGCCCATGACTGCGCCCATCGCCAGATAACCGGCTTTCCCACCGCCGTACAGCTCAACGATCAACGGCGCCCCGGCGCCAGCCAATAGGCAGCCCAACATTGAATACACGCCTCTATAAGAGGTCAGCGCAGTGCCCTCCTGGTAGGTCGCGGCAATCTCGGAATTGAGCGCGCAATAAGGGACTAGAAACGCTGCAAAGCAAAACGAACACAGACTGAACATTAGAGCCACAAAGATAGCCGAAACCAGCGGCGAACTGGCGGGAGCCGCCCAGATCAGAAAGAACGTCGGCAATAGAGCAAAAGCGGCAAATAAAATGTATGGGCGGCGGCGCCCCAAGCGTGTGTAAGTCCGATCTGACATGCCACCGACCAGCGGGCTCACGAGCAGGTCAACCAGTTTGGGTAGGACCGTGGCGGCGGTTGCAATGCCCACGGAAATGCCCAGTATATTGGTCATGTAGAACATCAGAAGTATGCCCGGCGCGACGGCATAAATACCGCTGGATAAATCGCCGAGAGTGTAAAAAATATAATTGACGGGACGCGAGGGCTTGGTCTTTTTTTTCATTTTATTAACGCTCCGCAGAAGTAA
Source organism: Pseudomonas sp. PGPPP1 (assembly GCF_002255865.1). Taxonomy (NCBI): domain Bacteria; kingdom Pseudomonadati; phylum Pseudomonadota; class Gammaproteobacteria; order Pseudomonadales; family Pseudomonadaceae; genus Pseudomonas; species Pseudomonas sp. PGPPP1. Next base: position 69,624 of record NZ_NKIG01000008.1, read on the forward strand.
TCACTGAACGACTCGGCGCGACTGAAGCTATCGCCCAGGCACGAATCTGGACGATCCCCCCCTATCGTATCCCCCGATTACATACTTCGTAATCGATGAATTATCGCCGTGTCATCCTGACGAATGTAGCGTCCCTGGCAGGCCGCTGCCGGTCGCCCGGTCAGCGTCGGTACCTGGTTAACGCGATGAAGCGCGCTCCAATAACGCTTTAATCGCCGCCAAGGCTTCAGGCTCATCCATGAGAGGTGGATGACCACGCCCTTTGACGGTTGTCAGTGTGGCCTTGGGATGCTCAGCCAGCATCCGCTCAGCACAATCAGCGGTAAAATATTCGGATAGTTCTCCTCTCAGTATGGTCGTCGGCACGTCGCGCGTAGCCCGATACTGCGGCCAGTTGTCCGGACGTTCGGCCTTGAGACGCGGGACATCAGCAAGGGAAAGCGGGTCAACATCGCGTGCGAATTTACCAGGCTCGATTTCACGGTAGGCGCGCAGAGTCAAATCTTCCCAACGCGCGTGCGTGAGCCCTGGATAGCTGTCGCCAAAGTGTAGCTTCATGCGGCTGACAGCTTCGTCGAACGAATAGGCGTGGGTGTCGAAGTTGCCGGACATCTTGTTGCTGGCGCTTTGGTTGATTTCCGTGCCCTGGTCGTTCAATACCACTCCCTTGATGCGCGCAGGGTTTTCAACAGCCATGTCCATTGCCAACAGCGCGCCAAGTGCAATGCCGAGCACCGCGACGTTGTCGATACCCAGGTGGTCAAGTAGATCCCAGACATCCTGCTTGATGAGGTCGTAGTGGTAGTCGGCCGCCGAAGCGAATGTCGCCGACAGCCCGCGACCGCGCAAATCGGGCACGATTACCCGAATACCCTGGCCCGAAAGGATACGGCCTAACTCGGAGAAGTCCCTGGAGGAGCGCAGGAAACCGTGCAAGCACAAAAGCGGTACCGTTACTGCCCCCTCAACCGGCCCAAAGTCCCGATAGAACAACTGTGCTCCGTTCGACGACACGAAACGACCTTCCTCATAACGCTCAGACATGATTTAACTCCGGTGTTGTCAGTTTTTTAACGGTTGATTGATTGCAAGACCGCTGTCGGCCGTTTTACGGCTCACGACACGTTTATGGCATTTACTATTCAGGCTCATGTATAAGCCCGTGACGTGAGAACAACGCCCATTTGCCTGCTGGCGTCGGCAGCGCGGCAGTCAGTGACTCGTAAACATCATTCGGGGCCGTGATGAACGTTCGTCCACCGTCGCGACTGCGTCTTTGCAGGCCGTCCAGTCCCACCAGAAGGACATCAACGCCATCACTGGCAATGGAGGTTATTGAGCGCGTGGTATCGAGGTTTATACGCGTCCATGTCTGCCCGGCGTCTTCACTGCGCAGCAGCGTCCCACGCTGCCCGCCCACTAGCAGCGTCTGGTTATCGAGTGAAAGCCCGCACCACAGCGAACCCGCATATCCAGTGCTCAAGTAACGCCATGTATTCCCCCTGTCGGCGGAATACAACACTCGCCCTTGTTCAGCAGTAACATAAACACCGCCGCTTTTATCCGCGAACAGACTAGTCAGATTAAGGTCTGCAAGGTCTTTCAATTCGGAATTGACCGCCTGTTCAACCCAGGTCTTTCCACCGTCCTGAGTCACCAGTACGAGCGACCACAAACCCACCGCGACGCCGTGCCGTGCATCAAAGAAATGCACCGCAAACAGAGGCCGGTCCTCCTCCGTGGCTAGCCGCTGGACTTGCCAGCGCCGTCCACCATCAACGGTGGCCAGAATGGCCCCCCAGTGGCCGACAGCCCACCCATGGTTGGCGTCGACAAAACTCACGCCGGTCAAGGTGGAGCTCACCGGCACATTATCCGCCTGACGAAAAGAGCGGGCCTGATCGTCCGAGAGTAAAACAACACCATCCGCGCCCACGGCGACCGCACGCGATCCTGCCCATGCGGCCGCCAGAATGGGCGAGCGCAGAGCCTGACTCGAATGCGTAGCGGGTGATGGTTGAAGTGGCCCCACAGATTCGGCCGCGACGACAAAGGCAACCTGCAGCCCTACGCCAGCCGCGGCGAGCGCGCAGAGTAAATACCTCAATAATGCTTTCATGAACGCTGCTACTCCGGATTCAATGCGAGAGAAGACCAGGCGCACGGACGGGACGCTTTCGTGGAAACCACCGCTCCAGCCACACCGCAAACGCGGGAAGTACAGTCATGGCCATAATCATGTTCACCAGGAACATGAACGCGAGCAATTTCCCCATATCGGCTTGAAATTTGAGCTCTGAAAACGACCAAGTCGCCACACCGACCGCGAGGGTGATCGCGGTGAAGATCGTGGCCATCCCCACTTCCAGAATCGAATGCTCCAGGGCTTTGACGATAGAAATACCGTTAGCCATATGAAGCTGCAGGCGGTTGTAGATATAGAAGGCGTAATCCACTCCTATGCCTACGGCAAGCACCATGACCGGCAGTGTCGCCACTGTGAGCCCGATCTGCAGCTCCTTCATGAACCAGTAACCAATGAAGGTGCCGATGGTTAAGGGCAAGCAACACGCAAGGACCGCGCGCAGGTCTCGATAGGTCAAAAACACCAGGAGAATTATCGTGGTGTATACGTAAAGCATCATCGGAAATTCGCTGTGCTCGATTTCCTCGTTCACCGCAGCCAGCACACCGGCATTTCCCGATGCCAGGCGAATGGTCACGCCCGGCAGCTTCTCATTGGCCCGAAATGCCTTCACCGCTTCAATCACGCGGTTGATAGTGGTTGCCTTATGATCCGCCAGATAAATGTGCACGGCCGTCATGCTGCAATCCTTGCGCATGATGCCCGGTAGCCGGCCGATCTCAACGCCAAGAGCTGCGTAGTTGGCCGAGTCAATCGGGACTACGGACATCTTCGGATTTCCCTCGTTATAGCCTTCGTTATACTGACGTATCAGCGACGCAAACGAGAGAATCGACATGACGCCTTCAACCGGCTGAATGGCGAAGTCGAAACGATCCTGATAAGCGCCGATCTGAGGCTTATCACAGGATCCAGGCGGCGCTTCGAACACCACAGTCAACCAGTCGAGCCCAAGATCATAACTAGAGGCAATCGACACCGCGTCTTTATTGAACCTGGCGTCCGGACGTAGCTCGGGTGCCCCTGCCTGCAGCGTTCCCACCACGCGATCCCGGCTCTGCCAGATCGCTGTGATCGAGACAAGCAATGCCACGCAAAGTACCAAGGCTGCGTTGCGCGGCTCGGCGACCCGCGCCAGCGACCTTAACCAACGTGATCGTTGTGCGGCTTTCAACTCCACGCCTTTAGCGTAGCCCTGCCCCATCCGTAACATAGAGGCCGCCAGCGGGAGCATGATCAAGTTGGTGACTATTTTGAACGCCACCCCCAGCGCCGCCGTGATAGCAAGCTCCCGGACCATAGGAATTGGCATTAGGATCAGCGTTACAAACGAAACAAACGCAGTGATTAGGGCCAATGATCCTGGTATGAACAAACCGCTGAAACTGGATCGCGCGGCAGCGTCCATACTCTTGCCGCGCGCCAACTCCCGCACGATAAAATTCAACTGCTGCACCCCGTGCGAAACCCCAATGGCAAACACGAGAAAAGGCACCAGCACACCTAACGGATCCAGCCCGAAACCCAGCAAGTGCAACGTGCCGAATTGCCAGACCAGCGACACCAGCGAGCAGGCCAGGGGTAAAAGCGTGAGCTTGAGTGAACGGCAATACCAGTACACCGCCAGGCCAGTCAGGATCAACGCAATCACACAGAAATGCAGCACAGAAGCAGCGCCTTCGGAAATATCTCCAATCTGCTTGGCGAACCCGATTATCTGTATCTCGTAATCATCGTCTTCGAACTTGGAGCGGATGTTCGCCTCAATCCCACGGTCGAATGCCACATAGTCAATGTGCTGGCCCTGGGCATTGATTTCATCCAAGTCGGCAGTAATCATCGCGCTGGTTTGATCCCGCGCGACCAGACTGCCAATAAAACCACCCTGCATTACCGACTGTGAGATGGCACCTATGCTGTCGGCGGTCAAGTTCTCCGGCGTGATGGTGCCCGGGATGATCGGCTCCGCCCTGAAACCGTCCTCGGTAATCTCTGTCACAAAGGTATTCGGCGTCCACAGCGACTGCACGGAACCACTTGCGACATTGGACTGGAACGTGAGGGCTTGGGTTACGTCGTACAACTTTCTCAAGCCCTGCGGCGTCCAAATCTTCCCATGCCTGGCCTTGACGACCACCGTCAGACGATTGGCTCCTAAAAGATCGGCGCGATATTGCTTGAACGTCGCGACGTACTCATGCCCTATTGGAAGTTGCTTTTCAAAACCCGCATCCATCCTGAGCTGGACGGCGAAGAAAGCCATCACCAGCGTGAACAGGATCAATAGCCCAAGCACTGCGCGCCGATGGCCGAACAACCCATTCTCTAGCAGCTTCAACATCCGAACCAACACGCCCGCGCGTGTCGGTTCGATTTCAGACGGGACTTTCATGGGCGACCTCAGAAGTTACGCGAAACGTTCAGACCGATAAAGTCACGATCACGCAACGGATTCGTCAAAGCATCGGAAGGTCCGAAGAACGAGGTGTAATTGAGCCCGACTTGCCAATTTGCCGGGTTTTGCACGAAGTTCACATACATGTTGACCGAGGTCACCCCGGCCATGAACTGCTGATTGATATTGGGCGTGTAACCGAACATTCCACGGCGCACGTACATGCCGGGAATGACCTGCCATCCGCTGATCAGCGAGCCGTCATAGACCCAGTTGAAATCGACATCGATCCCTCCTGAATACTTCGTGCCCTTCGCATCGCCAGGACTATTGAGCGCCCCCGTCTGAATCAAATCGTTTTTCTGGTTGCCCCACAGCAATCCCCCGGGCGCGATAGGCGAGCCGCCATAGTTGTCATGCAAGCCCGGGTAGTTAATGACTACTGTTTCAGTAGTTAATGTCGCAGAGTCCGCGCCGAGAAAATTCAATACGCTGCCAGCGTTGGAAGGTTGTAGTGCGAAAATTGACGTGAGGTGCCATTGAAACTTCTTCTCATCGACCCAGCATTGCCCTCCTTGGGCCACGCAACCACTGGCAGGATTCAGAGGAACGGCATCCCGGGGGCGATATGACAGCTCTGTGCCGATAGCCCAATCACCTACGGGAAAGTTGGCACTGACACCATACATATGACGATCTTCGGGAAATCGATAGACTGTTAATCCATTCGCATCAAGCGTGGTTTGCGGAAGCTTGTCATGGTAAGTGATTGCATATAACCCCAAATTCAGATCGGTACCTTCAGGTTTATAACGCAACGCGACTCCGTATTGACCGCCGTCTCGAGCATCCTTAGTTTCCACGCCATAGGCACGACTCCCCTTACCTACAATCGACGTTGACCAGTAACTGCCCGTTGGTGGCAGATAACTCTCATTCCACTTGGTTTGTATATAGACCTCGGCGTTGAACCCACCTCCGATCCCCGTGGCAAAGCTCACAATAGGCGCCGGCAGTACGTACTCCTTGACCTGGGCGCCGGGTTGCGATGCGCGGTTAACGTCGATGGCGTTGGTGGCGTTTATACCACCCACCTCGTAGATATTTTCGCCCCAACTGACGACTTGATTGCCCACCCTGAGTCGGGCTTGCTGGTCGGCGATGTCAAATGTCTTGCTCACCCACAAATCGAGCAATTGAACCCTGAACCGCATGTCATCGCGCGCGCTTGAAGCCAGGCCATTATTGATGACCGGCGCAGTGGCATTGAACGCGTCCTGGCCGCTGAGGTTTCCCGTGGTTTCAGTGGCGGAAAAATCGCGCAGCCAGGAGGCACGCGCCATAAACGCCAAGCCTTGGGCCGGCATTTTCAACAGCAGCTCATGATTGCCTTTGAGGTAAGTGGTGAACGGATCACCCTTATCGTAATTAATATCACCTTGATCACTCAGACCACTGATTTGACCCAGCTTTCCACCGCCCGATTGCGCACCGGTGGAGGCATTGTAAGTCGGTGACACCAAGGTGCTGCTGGGTGACTGAGTCCGGATGCCCGTTCCCGCAGAGATATTCGAATCGAAGCTTCCCCTGATCGTGTCGCTGTCATTTGAGAACGTAAAAGCGATCGCACTGTTGCCCGTCACGGTAAATACCGCCGCCAATGCGACACCCAGCGGCCTGCGGAAATCGGTGTCGCGGCGCATCGAAAAACATTTCATTTCTAATCCCCCCAGCGTCTTATTGTTATTAACGTTCGCTCATTGCACGAAGATTTTCGGGATTGTAAAAACTCATCTTCATATGTGGGTTGCCGGCGCCATCGACGATCCATTTGAGATCTTTGCCGCTGGCAAGCGGCGAACCATCCACGACGTAGCGACCACTGGATAAGTTGTATTGAATGAACGCATAAGAATCGCACGTACCAGTTTCGTATACCGGGATGACTTGACCTTCACGAACTTTTGAAATATTGCCCTGCGCGTCATAGTCAACCGCACCGACCAATGCCCAGCTGTCTTCATCAATATAAAATAGGCGTTTAGGCGCGGAATGGCGCATACCCGTCTTAACAGTTGCCTCCACCACCCAGACACGGTGAAGTTCATAACGACGTTGCGATGCCGCGATAAAATCCGGCTGCATAACATCTTCATATTTCGCCTTGAAGTCGTACATGCCCAGTGCATTGTAAGGAACAATCAACTCTTGCTTCCCTACCAGCTTCCAATCAAATCGATCCATTAATCCCGCGAAAACGTAGGACTCATCAATGTTATATTGATTTTCATAGCCTAGTTGCGGCGCGTCATAAGAATAGGAAGGCATACGGCGCGTACGCCGTTGTCCCGGAAAGTAGTAGTAGGCTTCCGCAGGTTTATCCGCAGCCCCCGTAAATGTTGCCGCCTGCCCCGCCAAGGCTGCAGGTTGCAAAAAGCTGAAATACGCCATGCCTTCCACACGATTTACATCGGCAAACGTCGTACCTTCCCTTAAGCCCCACGGATAATAGTTATATTGATCGGCCGTTACCTTTATCCAATCCGAACTTCCTTTGCGTGGGGAAACGGAAACGATCAAGCTATTTTGCTCTAGACCAACACCGCGATACCGCAGTTTTGAGTTCCACAAAACCTCTGCGCCAGTCTTAGGCTCTGGAAAAGGAAAACCAGGCAAATGGGCATCAATCAATGAATTATTTTTATCATCGACTTTTGAAAACCCAACATTCCTTTGAGTGTTTTGCGCCACAAAATCCGGTACTCCGCAGGTACGCCGCGAAGGATAGACAGGCATACTATAACCCTTAACGCCCGTTATAAGCGCCACCTGCCCTGGATTCAATTGCGCCGCATATTTCTGCACATTACTCGCATCAATGGAAAATAATGGCGTGTCAGTTTTGTATTGAAAGAAATCTTTTCGAGGCTGTCCGTAGGTCCAACCAGGCAACATCGGCTGGGGCGCATGCCATTCCGGGATACCGCTTGCAGTGCCCGACTGCTCTGCGCCTGAAGGAGTCAGCCCGGCGGCTTGCAGCGACGAGCAGCAGACCGTCAACAGCAGAGTTAGGGTGGCCAAGGAGGGGGTGATAACTCGTTTAACGTGGGCGCTTTTGGAAGCGTGCTTATAATTTTTTGTTACCACGGCAAGATCCTCTATACGGACTGGCTTGAGACCCTCAGCGACGATTCAGTCAGCTCGCAGGGCAGTAGAAATAGCGACATCGACCCCTATAAACCCGACATTAGTCAATTTTATCGGCAGCCACAATGCCATAAAGCAGATTTCATGCCTGAATTCACGCGCATTATGAACAAATATTCGCCAGAACCTCAAAACACCTAGATCTCGTGCTGACTAAAGACAGTTTTTTAGAAAAGAGGACTAAATATCCATGCTTCGGCAAAAAAAGCACACCCACGCTCACCAGTTTGGTGCATGAATCACTTGGTCTTGCTCTATGGAGTAGCAGGAATGCTGATGGAAAATCTTTCAGGCGCAAGCGCGCAGGACGCTTTTAAAAAAGAATGCTCAGCGGAGTCGATGGAAGCCCGATGCCCTGCAGCCCAGGACTTAGGATGGGTAATACCGTTACGTGATGGGTGTTACGTGTTACGCATCACGTACCTGCATGCTCTCTGGAAAGTAACAACGCAAGTAGGCGATGCTGGCCCTTACCGACTCATCAAACGTCTCGTCGTCAATTGTACCGAAACGGCCATAAGCACCTGCCCACAACCCATCCGCTATCTCGGCAGCATACATCAGGTAATCAGCCAGTTTGGGGGCGTTCGGGACAACGAAAAACTGATCAAGCAACGCCAGTGACGCAGCGCCGTGATAACGATTCGTCTCCAGGTTGGTAAGGCGTATTAAACGGTGCATCACCGGGCCGAGCATAACTTCTGACATCGCTCTGTTGTTGTTCAACTGCTCCCTGGCGATAGCCATTGCAGACCACGTCAACTCCTGCCAACTTCTGACATGGGCAAAGCCCTGATTTCGACTATGCTCGAGGATAGACTCCGTCAAGTAACTATTAAAATTCTTATTCAACACAATGAATATGGAGGTCACTGTGTTGAATAGATAATGAACAGAGGGTGGTGGAAGCCCAGCGACCTTGCCAATGTCGTGCAAACTGATGTTTTCGATATCGGTGCATTGAAGTATATGTAGGGTCGCTTCCAATATGGCTTGATAGCGTTTTTTACTGCGCTCCTGTGTAGGAACGCGTGCCGAGCGCACGATTTGTGACGTGCGCCCTTTTCGCTGCGACGACTTTTCTCTTACAAGCGCCACATCCGCTTCAGCTGGCTCGTTATCATTCGACTTCACTTTAGGCCTACACTTCATAGAGAAAATATCGAGATTAGACTGGAAGACAAACGACCTCCGTTTACCCGTTCTGCCGCCCTGGCGCCACTTGCACAGCAGACTTCATATGCACACTATTATAATCATTGCTGGCGAATGACACTCCATGCAACTGCACAGCATTGTGCTTGAACCGCAGGATCTTAGCATGCGTACCGGGAGAAAGTCGTGCGAACCTCAAGGGTGCAGCTCAATCTTGAGCTCATCAACCATACCGGCAAAACCCTAGGAAAAGAACTGAATATGTACCAGCGTTAGCCGTTGCAACCCCGCTACATAGATGCGCTAATTCTGCTGGATCCGGATAGCAGGACAAGGCGGAACAATACCATTTGCCGCTGGGCAAAAGTTGAGGCGTCTTGACGGCATGGTTCAATTCCACGTTAAAAAAGTACACAAGCATTAGGAGACATTGGGAAATGTCAGTTAGAAACGTGCGCCCCACACTTCGGGCAGGGTCGTGGCGACGTCGATAGGGCGAGCATTGATTGCATGCTCCGCCGCGAATACCTCTCTGCTGACCAGCTATATAGCTGTGTGGCTTTGGCGTTGGCCTGGTTCGTGAGTAGATTGCAACTCAGTCATTCGCAACGAAGTGATTATTTCGCCAGTTCTCCCCAACCCTCTCCTCCCCCATCGCTCCAATTTAGCTACAATTGCATAGTTTTTTTCAAGGTGCCGCTGCATGGATATCTCGTTATTTCGCGCGCGCTTCACGCGCTTGAACAAGCGTCTTCGCCAGGAGGCACAGAATCATCCCGAGACGTGGTCGCAGATGCTGGTGATGAGCGCCATCGATCAAATGGACGGCATGGCAACGCCATCGAAAATTGCCGAAGCGGAAAATATACGTTCGTCCAACCTCGCCGCCTTGTTGAAGGACTTGGAGGCGCGAGACTTGATTACCCGTACCGGCGATACTGAAGATCGTCGACGTACCTGGATCGGGCTGTCATCGCAAGGCCGATCGGTGTTGCAAGCAAGCCGCCAGCGCCGCGATGAATGGCTTTCAGATGCGATAGATACCTGCCTGACGGCCAGTGAACGTAAACAACTGGAAGCGGCAGGACTGCTGATGGACAAGCTCAGCAGCTACGATCGCTCCGAAGAGCGCTGAACGCGCACCGGCTTCCTGCTTGCTGTGACGTGTGTCCGCTCGAACTGCAAAGGCGTCGCAGTGATATGCCCAGCGAGATGCTCAGCCGTTTCCGTCCCTGGCTCATCCATCCGTTGGTGCCTCTCCAACTTAAGCCAATGGTATTCCAGACCGCGCGGATCTGTTCCCGAATGCACAGATACCCCCTCCAGGCGCCCCCTGCCCTGGCGCGTCATTTTCAGGGGCAGCACGGCACTGGGCGCGCAACTCGGAAAGTTAACATTCAGGCAAACGTCCTGCGGCCACTCACGGGCCATCAATTGCTCAATCACCCGCGCACCATGGTTGAGCGCGTTTCCCCAGGGCACAGCGGTACGATCAGTAAAGCCCTGACTCAGGGCAATGGACGGGATGCCGAACAGCAACCCCGTCATCGCAGCGCCGACAGTGCCCGAGAACACTGTTTCCGTCCCCAGATTCGCCCCGCGATTCACGCCAGATAAAACCAGGTCAGGCTTGTCGTGATTGAGCAAATGCCCGAGCGCCACGGCAATACAATCCCCCGGCGTTCCGGTCACCGCAAATCGGCGTGTTCCGTGGTAGCTCAGGCGCAGGGGAGCATGCAGGCTCAATGAATGAGAGGTGCCGCTTTGGTCAAGCAGCGGTGCGACGACCCACACTTCATTCGCCAATTGGCTGGCGATACGCTCCAACACCTTGAGCCCCGGGGCATCGATGCCATCGTCGTTGGTAAGAAGGATTCGTTCAAATCGATGTTGTCCGCTCGCCATGGCTGTGCCCCGTCAATACAGCGCCAGGCGCTCGAATTAACGCCGTATCAGGCATTATTAACTATATTTTAATAGCTATCTACATATAGATATAAAGACCAAGCCTACAGCGGGAATTCCGCCCTGATCAGGGTGCCACCCTGGATGCGGTTGCTGGCAGTAATCGCGCCGCCATGGGCCTGGCAGATAGCACGAGCGATGGATAGACCCAACCCGCTCCCCCCCGAGTAACGCGCCCTGGAACGCTCCGCCCGCCAGAAGCGATCAAACACGCTATCCAGGTGCTGTGCTTCGATACCTGGGCCTCGATCACCGATCTCAATCACCACACGGTCTTCGACTTGACGCGCCATGATGTTCAATTCGCCGCCCCCGGCGGCGTAGCGCAGCAGGTTATCTATCAGGATATTCAGCACCTGGCCCAATCGATCGCGATCGGCATGGATACGAAACCCTTCTGCAATATTGACCTGCGTCTGCACGCCGGCCTCATCCAATTGCGGCTGGAACCAGGCAAGCCGCTCGGCGACCAGGGCCGCCAGGGAAAAATCGGTACGCTCCAGCACCAACCGGCCGGCACGGGCCATCGACAACAGGTGAAGGTCATCCACCAGTGTTCGCAGTTGATCAAGTTGACGCTTGACCATGCCCAACTGCGCGGCATCATTGGGGAACACCTCATCGAGCATGCCCTGCACGCGGCCCATGGCGGCGTTCAATGGCGTGCGCAGTTCGTGGGCGATGACCGCGCTGGACTCGCGTACATCGCGCTCATAGCGCTCCAGTTGCGTGGTCATGCTGTTGAAGTCGCTGATCAGTCGTTGCAACTCGTCGGGGGCGTGCCGGTGATTGGGCAGGCGCGTGGAGAAATCGCCGCCGGCGACCCGTCGAGCACCCTGGGCTATCGCCGAGAACTGACTAGACAAGGGTCGCGAAAACCACAAGCCACAGACGATGATGATCGGGATGGCCGCCAGCACCAGACAGGCCAGCACCAGCCAGTCGCGGTTGGCGATGTCCGGCTGGAAGAACTCCACTGGGTAGTATTCGGCAACTAGCTGGCGCAGGCGTGTCTCGTTGAGCTGCGGCTCGGCGCGCAATTGCAGTAACTCCTCACGCGCCGCCGGCGGCAAATGCTGCAAAAAATATCGGTCCGACAGCCTGAAGTTGACCCACATGCAAAGGGCTATCACCACCACGGCGCCGATGGCCAACAGGCTCATGCGCATGCCGACCCAGCGCCACAAAGGTTTGTCGTTGACCCGAGATGTCTCAAACATACGGCTTACCTGAACCGATAGCCAATGGAGCGTACAGTCACCAGTACCCCGGCGATGCCATGGGTTTCCAGTTTACGTCGCAGGTTGTGCACGTGGGCGTCAACGACCCGCGCCAGGGCTTCGCTTTCCGGCAGGCAGATTTCCAGCAGCTCATCACGGGTGAATGCCTTGGACGGTGTCTTGAGCAACGTGACCAGCAGCTTGAACTCCGTCGGCGTCAGGTCCAACAACTGCGGTTGCGCATCGCTGTGTTCAATGGTCGCCGTGAAGGCGGTGAGGTCAACGCGCAGGTTGTCATGGCGCAGCAGTTGTTCAACCGCCTGGCTGCCTGCGGTACGCCGCAACACCGCATGCACACGCGCCACCACCTCACGCGGGCTATAAGGCTTGACCACGTAGTCGTCCGCGCCATAGCGCAAGGCGCCAAGTTTTTCCGGTTCGTCCCCCATGGCCGTGACCATGATCACTGGCGTATCACTGCTGCGACGCACGGCGGCTAGCACCTCAGTGCCGCTCAATCGCGGCAGCATCACGTCCAGCAGGATCAGGTCAGGCTGCCAGCTTTTGTACAGGTCCAGACCACGCTGACCGTCTTCGGCCAAGGCCACCTCAAATCCATCCCGGCGCAGATAGGCTTCGAGAATATTAGCGCTGTCGGCGTCGTCTTCGACAATGAGGATACGTTTTCCTGACACAAAGAAGCCTCTTGATGAAACCTTGATAATTCACGAACGGTTTATTGAAAGTCCGCTGCCAGTATTGCCCTACGCCCGACTTTCGCGAACCGATCCTATGCCGACCACTGCATCGCTGTCCAAGCCTATCAAGCTGCCTGAACGCAGCGGCGCCATTTTGCTACTGGCAGGCATGCTAAGCGGCTGCTCACTGGCGCCGATGTACCAGACGCCCGCGTTGCCAGTGCCGGACATCCTGCAAGGCACACGGGTAACGGGCGTACCCTCCTCCACGATCAACAGCGTAGAAGCGCTTTCCGAGGAAGAAAAACAGCTGCTGGCCGGCCTGGACTCATCGGCGCAGTTGCCGACGCTGGTTGAACAAGCCTTGGACTACAACCGCGACCTGCGCCTGGCGTTACTGCGTGTCGAGCAAGCCCGCGCCCAGTTCGGTATGTCCGGTGCCGATCGCTTGCCCACGATAGCCCTGGGGCTGCAACGCAACCGCCAGCACTTGCACGACAAGGCCGCCGACGAACGCTATGGGCAGGACATCGCGGTGGCGTCCGTGGGTATCTCGGACTTTGAGCTGGATTTTTTCGGACGGATGCGCAGCCTGTCAGAAGCGGCACAACATGACTACCTGGCCACGCGCTACGGTACCCAGGCCGCGCGCAAGGCGCTGATCGTTGAAGTGGCGCGGCTGTATTTGCAGGAACGCTTGCAGGCCGGCGTGAAGGTCGACACTCAGTCCATTCTCGACAACCAAAACCAGTTGCTTAGCGTACTCGACGGCCAGCAAAAAGCAGGGCTCGTGGCGAAGGACACGGTTGACACTCAGCGCATGCAGGTGCGTCGTTCCGCGCTGCAACTTGAGGATGCGAGCGCTGAACAGGCGCGTGCACAACAGGCGTTGTCGTGGGTCACCGGGTATCAGGTCGCCCCTTTGGCAGCGGCGGCACAAAGCCCTGTCATCGATCTCAACCCTCCGTCATGGCTGGTCGATCTGCCGTCCCAGCGGCTGTTGCAGCGCTTCGATGTGCGCCAATGTGAGGAAACCCTTCGCGCAGCGAATGCCCACATCGGTGCCGCCCGTGCAGCTTTCTTCCCTTCGATCACCTTGAGCACCGGTGCCGGCATCGCCAGCCCGCGCTTGAGCAGCCTGTTTTCATCCGGCAGCGGCGCCTGGTTGTTCACCCCACAACTGAACCTGCCGCTGTTCGACGGTGGCCGCAATCAGGCCAACCTGGACTTGGCTACCGCTCGCCAACAATCAGCCGTCGCCCAATACGAAAAGACCGTGCAGGACGCCTTCCGCGAAATCGCCGACCTGTTGACTCAACGTCAGCAAGCGTTGGCCAATGCCACCACGCAAATTGATCTGGCGGCATTGACCGCATTGAAGACCAAGCGTCTTGACCAACAGATTGCCGTGGGCGCGGCTGCGCGCTCAGACCACCCGGCAGCTTCAATTCGCCTGACTGAATCCGCCATCGAGTTACGTAAGGCGAGCTACCAACTGTTGTTCAACCGCCTGGCGCTGTATCGCGCGCTGTCCGGCGCACCGCTGTTTTCCTCCGCAGAAAGGGTTTCACCATGAACTTGACCACTCCCCCTATCCGTGCAGTGCTCTGGGGCGCCGCCGCCTTGATGTCGTGCTCGCTTGTGACCCCGACACAGGCGGCCGACGCCAGTCCGGCGGCCGACAAGACCACCGCCACCCTGGGCCTCGGCATGGGCGTCACACCTCGCTACATGGGCTCTGACCGCTACCGTGCGCTCGTGCTGCCGATGTTCAGTATCCAGCGCGGCGTATTGTTTGCCGACACCACCCGTGGCCTCGGTGTGCAGTTTCAATCCGGCAGCGGCTTTGCTGCCAGCGCAGCAATCAACTACGACCTGGGCCGCAAGGAAAAAGACAGCACCACCCGCCCGGGCGGCCGCGACTTGAATGGCATGGGCGATGTCAACGGCGCCACCGTCGCCGACTTCACCCTCAGCCAGCAACTGCTTGACTGGCTGTCGGTCAGTGGCGAAGCTGAACTGCGCATGGCCGGCGAACACCGCGGCAACCGCTACCGATTCGGCCTGGAAGGCATTCTATTCCACACAGGCAGCGACACCCTGGCCCTGGACCTCGACGCCCATGCCGGTGATGGCCGCTACAACCAGACATTCTTCGGCGTCACCCAGGCACAGAGCCAACGTTCACTCTACGGGCGATACGACGCCGATGCCGGGATCTATGCCTACTCCGCCGCCTTGAACTGGCAGCACAGCCTGGACGCGCACTGGTCGACGCTGGCCAGCCTGACGCTGACCCAGTACGCCGACCAGGCCGGTGACAGCCCGCTGGTCAAGCGTGAGCGCGCCGGCCTGGGCATGCTCGCCATCAACTACACCTTCTGATAACGAGATCCTGGGCATGCATGGTTTTCCTCAGCTATTTCGTCCCTGGGCTCGCCCCCTGATGCTCGGCGTAGCCTGCCTCATGGTGGCGGCCTGTTCGCGCGAGGAACCGGTGCCGGAGCCGGCGATAAGGTCCGTCAAAGTCACCACCGTGCACGCCACAGAGGTCGACGCTGCGCCGTTGACCGGTGTGGTACGCCAACGCCAACGTGCGGCCCTGGCCTTCGAAGGCGCGGGCCGATTGGTAGCGTTGAACGTCGACGTCGGCGATAGCGTAAAACAAGGCCAGGTGCTGGCAAGCCTGGACACTGCAGCCGTGCGGTTACGTCTGAAACAATCGCAGGCGGCCTTGTTCGCCAGCGTGGCGCAAACCGGCGAGCGCAAGCGCAACAAGGTCCGCCAGCAACAGCTGTTTACCCAGGGCAGCGTCGCGGCCAGCGCTGTGGAGCAAGCCGAAGCGGCGTGGCAAGCTGCCGTCGCGCAGCAGACAGCCGATGAAGCGGCGCTGGACCTGGTACGCCGCGATCAGCGCCAGGGCCAACTGATTGCGCCGTTTGACGGTCGCGTCGTGGCTCGGCCTGCGCAGCTGTACAGCGAGCTAGCGCCCGGCCAAGTCGTGTTGGAGCTGGAGGCCTCGGGCGCTTTGCAGGTGCTCGTGCAAGTCCCGGTGGAACAGGCCGCCAGCCTCAAGCCTGGGGACCACGCCGTGGCCGCCGACCCGGCCGCGCCTGGTTCCACACTGCCGATGGTGCTGGAAGGTGTGTCGATGCGCGCGCAGAACGGCTTGTTGCAAAGCGCGCGCTATCGCCTGATCGCCAGCGACCTGGCACTGCCCAGCGGGGTGAACCTCAATGTGAGGCTCGCGTCCCCCGCTCCGCTCCCGCTGTCCATTCCAACCCAGGCCCTGCGCATGGGCGGTGACGCCAGCCAGGTGCAGGTGTTTGTCTATGACCCGAGCCAGGGCAAGGTTGCCCTGCGTGACATTACGATCGGCCTGATCGACCAGGGCCGCGTCACTATCGACAAGGGCCTCAAGGACGGCGAGCAAGTGGTCGTCACTGGCGTTGCGTTTCTCACTGACGGCCAGCCCGTCAACCTGCTTACGCCCTCCAGCCGCTTGAGCACAACCGAATGATCAACCTGACCCGACACGCCTTGGGCGCAAGCCGCCTGACGCTATTCACCGCGCTGTTGATCCTGCTCGCAGGTGTGGCGACCTTCCTCAGTTTCCCGACCCAGGAAGAGCCCTCGGTGACCATCCGCGATGCGCTGGTGAGCATCCAGTTCCCCGGACTGCCCAGTGAGCGCGCCGAAGAACTGCTGGCGCGGCCAACGGAAGAAAAACTGCGCGAACTGTCACAGATCAAGAATATTGTGACCACGATTCATCCCGGCAGCGTGGTCATCCAAGTGACGGCTCGCGATGAAACCAAGGACCTCGGCGTGCTGTGGCAGCAGGTGCGCAACAAGGTCGCCGAAGCCGGCGCCGGCTTTCCACCGGGCACCCAAGGGCCGTTTGTCGACGATAATTTCGGACGCGTGGCCGTCGCGTCCATCGCTATCACCGCGCCCGGCTACAGCATGAGCGAGATGCGCGGGCCGCTGAAGCGCCTGCGCGACCAGTTGGGCGGTTTGCCCGGCATCGGCCAGGTGACGTTGCACGGCGTGCAGGACCAGCAGTTGTCAATCGACTTCAACCCGCAGCGCCTGGCGGGGCTGGGCTTGTCTCCCCAGCAACTGTTCCAGCAACTGCAGCAACAGAATGTGTTGGCCCCCGGCGGTATCGCCGACATTGGCGGGCAAATCACCACCCTGACCGTAACCGGCGAAGTGCTCAGCGTGGAGCAACTGCGCCAGTTGCCGATCCAACTGCCCGGCGCAAACGGCACTGCGCAGTCGGTGGCCCTCGGCGCCATCGCGCAGATCTCGGTGATGGCTGCCGACCCGCCCCAGACCGCCGCGGTGTATCAAGGCCAGGACGCTGTGGTGCTGGCGGTGTCGATGGCGCTAGGACAAAACGTTCACCAATTCGGCGTGGCATTGCGCGAGCGTTTGGCCCAGCTGGAACAGCAGCTCCCGTTGGGCTTCGCAGCGCATATGGTGACGTTCCAGGCCGATGTGGTCGATCAGCAGATGGCCAAGATGAAGCATGTGATGATCGAGACGGTGGTCATCGTCATGGCCGTGGTCATGCTGTTCCTGGGCTGGCGCACCGGGCTGGTGGTGGGTGCCATTGTGCCGCTGACCATCCTCGGTACGTTGATCGCCATGCGCATGCTCGGGGTCGAGTTGCAAACCGTGTCGATTGCCGCAATCATCCTCGCGCTCGGTTTGCTGGTGGATAACGGCATCGTGATCGCCGAGGACATCGAGCGCCGGTTGCACGCCGGTGAGGATCGGCGCCAGGCCTGCGAAGACGCCGGACGTACCCTGGCGATTCCGCTGCTGACCTCCTCGCTGGTGATTGTGCTGGCCTTCTCGCCGTTCTTCCTCGGCCAGACCAGCACCAATGAATACTTGCGTTCATTGGCTGTCGTGCTGGCGCTGACGCTGCTCGGCTCGTGGTTGTTGAGCATCACCGCCACGCCGCTGCTGTGCCTGTATTTCGCCAAAGCCGCTCCTCAGGACACGGCAGAGGACAGTTACGACAGTGGTTTTTACCGTGGCTATCGGGCGGTCATCCGCCGGGTGCTGCAGCACAAAGCGCTGTTTTTGATGGCCATGCTGGTGTTACTCGCCGCCGCGATCTTCGAACTGATGCGCGTGCCCTATGACTTTCTGCCTCAGTCGGACCGCTTGCAGTTCCAGGTGCCCATCACCCTGGAGCCCGGCAGCGGCTCGCGCAAGACCTTGCAGAGCGTGCGCGAGATCAGCCTGTGGCTGAGCAAGGAACCCCAGGTGGCCGACAGTATCGGCTACGTCGGCGATGGCGGGCCGCGCATCGTGCTGGGCCTCAACCCGCCGCTGCCGGCACCGGAAACTGCGTACTTCACCGTCAGCGTCAAAAGCGGTACGGATATTGATGCAGTCATCGCCAATACGCGCCGTTATCTGCTCAAGCAACACCCGGAACTGCGCGCCGAGCCTAAGCGTTTTTCCCTGGGCACCACCGAGGCCGGTATCGCGATCTATCGCGTGCTGGGCCCGGACGAACAAGTATTGCGCAACCTCGCCGGTCAGATCGAAAAAGCCCTGCGTGACTTGCCAGGCACACTGGATGTGCGCGATGACTGGAGCACACGCCTGACGCGCTATACCGTCGAAGTTGATCAGCACAGTGCGCGCCGCGCCGGGGTCGACACCCAAGCCATTGCCCAGGCGTTGCAACTGCATTTCGGCGGCCTGCAGGTGTCGTCATTGCAAGACAACCAGACCCGCGTCCCGCTGGTGGTGCGCGAGCCGTCGACGACAAGCGATGCCTCCCCCGATCTGCGCGGCATCCTGGTCTACCCGGCCGACGGCTCTACGCCTGTGCCTCTGTCAGCCGTTGCCCGTATCGTCGCGTCGAGCGAACCTTCGACGCTGATGCGGCGCAATCAGGAACGCGCCATTACCGTGGTCGGGCATAACCCGTCGTTGACGGCGACGTCCATCGTCGAGCAGTTGGCACCACAGGTGGCGGCACTGCCCCTGCCGCCGGGTTACCGCATTGAGCTGGGGGGCGAAATCGAAGACTCAGCGGACGCTAACCAGGCGTTGCTGCAATACCTGCCCCACGCGCTGATCGCCATGCTGTTGCTGTTCGTCTGGCAGTTCAATTCGTTTCGCAAGCTGCTGATTGTGGTCTCGGCGATCCCCTTCGTCCTGATCGGCGTGGCCGTTGCGCTGCTGATCACCGGCTACCCGTTCGGCTTCATGGCCACGTTCGGCCTGTTGTCCCTGGCGGGGATTATCGTCAACAACGCCGTGTTGCTGCTCGAGCGTATCGAGGCCGAACTCCACGAGGGCCTGCCAGTGTACGAGGCGGTGGTGAACGCCGCCGTGAAACGCCTGCGCCCCATCGTCATGACCAAACTGACCTGCATTATCGGGCTGGTGCCGCTGATGCTGTTTGCCGGGCCGCTGTGGGAAGGCATGGCGATCACGCTGATGGGCGGCCTGGCGCTGGGCACGTTGGTCACTCTGGGGTTGATCCCCGTGCTGTACGTATTGCTGTTCACACCGCGTAAACATTCACACATCAAGGCGAACACACCATGACTTTTTCGTTGAAGGCAAAGCGCAACATCAAGCGCATAACCCGCGGGGCCGTGCTACTCGGCGCGCTGTCGATGAGTATCGGTGCTCAAGCCTCCGCGTTCGTCCACCCAGGCCTGTTGCAGACCGAGCAGGACTTCATACGCATCCGCGAAAAACTGGCCAACCATAACCAGCCGTGGCTGGCCGGTTGGCAGAAGCTAACCGCCAACCGGCACGCATCACTGGCCTGGAACCCGAGACCCGTCGCGGTGGTGTATCGGGGCGCGGATGGCCAGCATCCGGAAAACTACGCCAGGTTATTCAACGACGCTGCTGCTGCGTACGCATTGGCACTGCGCTGGCAGCTCTCGGGCGACCCCGCGTATGCCGACAAAGCCGTGGCGTTGTTGAACCAGTGGTCCACCACCCTCACGGCCATTGAGGGCACCTCGGACCGATTCCTGGCATCCGGCTTGTACGGTTACCAACTCGCCAATGCCGCAGAATTACTGCGCGGTTATTCAAAGTGGAAGGCTGCGGACTTTCGTCAGTTCCAGCACATGATGCTCACTGTCTTCTACCCGATGAACCATGATTTTCTGGTGCATCACAATAACGCGTTGGTCGATCACTATTGGGCGAACTGGGACTTGGCCAACATGAACGCGATGCTGGCAATTGGCGTACTGACCGACCGCCGCGATATCTATGATGAAGCAGTCAACTATTTCAAACACGGCGCCGGCAACGGTTCCATTGAACACGTGGTGTGGAAGCTCTACGGCAATGGTCTCGGCCAGGTCCAGGAAAGCGGGCGTGACCAGGCGCACACCCTGCTCGATATCGCCTTGCTCGGCAGTTTCTGCCAAATGGCCTGGAGCCAGGGCGATGATCTGTTCGGCTATCAGAACAACCGCGTGCTGCAAGGCGCCGAGTATGTGGCCAAATACAACCTGGGCCAGGACGTGCCGTTTACACCCTTTATCAACAGCGGTTTCCAGCAAACCGTTATCTCGGCAGAACATCGCGGCGACATCCGTCCGATCTGGGAACTGCTCTACAACCACTACGTCGTGCTTAAAGGCCTAAAGGCGCCGAACGTGAAAGCCTTCGCGCATAAAGTCCAGGTAGAAGGGGGTGGCGGGGATTACGGTCCAAACAGTGGTGGATATGACCAACTGGGGTATGGAACATTGCTCTATTCGTTGGGAGAATATGGCTTGTCAAAAAATCAACTGGTACCTTAAAGGCTCATCCGTGAACCCTCATGGCTTCCACGATTTAGAACGGTAGCCGGCCCGTCAGCATGTCCCACCACATTTTCCAGTCTCCCCTGAAACTGCTCAGGGGATGCCGGAAGGTGGCAGGCCGGTTGTGCTCAAAAAAGAAATGCCCCACCCAGGCGAAGGAATAAGCTTGCACAATCGCAAGCAGCAACCAGCCCCATGACTGCGACAGCAGCGCCACAGCAGCCAACAGCAATCCCAGGGTGGATCCGACAAAATGCAGGCGTCGAGAAGTCCGGTTCGAGTGTTCACCCAAATAGAACGGATAGAACTCTTCAAAATTTTTATAGGGTCTGGTGCGCATCGTCTTGGCTCACTGTCGGTTTGGATAACGGCAATTTAATTGCCTGATTCAAGTTCCCTTATCCCGGCGCCTGTAGGGATCGATCAGTTCTCCGGCAAGCTGAGGCGCCAGCCCTGCCCCTCCCGTTTAATTAAGCCTCGCTGCTCAAGTGATATCAGGTAGTTGCGATGGCCTGTTTCGCTTTTGCGGTGAAACAACGGCAACACACGGGGCAAGATGCCGGGAGCCAGCATCACCAGGCGCGCGGTCCAGGACTCGCTCGGCCTTACGAACATCTCGAGGCGAGGTCTGTCCAGCGCCTTGAGCACCGTGTGAGCAACGTCCTCAGGCATTTGCGGTGGGTCTAGGAACTGCATTTTGTTACCGTCCTCAATCGCCTCGCGCATCAGCATCGGCGTTTCGGTAGCCGATGGGTTGACGATGGTGAACTTGACGCCAAGCCGCTTGCCGTCAAGTCCCAGGCACAGCATTGCCCCGCGTAAACCAAACTTCGTAGCCGAATAAATACATGTTTCCGGCATGGGGAATAGGCCGCCAAGGGACACTATGGTAATCACCCGACCGTCAACGGCCTCTTGCAGCAAGCCAAGAAAAGCCTGAGTCAGCGCGATAGGCACCAGCATGTTGAGCTGCACCTCATGGCTGATAGACTGCATCGAGCGTACTTCGAACGGCGTATTGCTCAATATCCCGGCGTTATTGACCAGCAGATCCAGACGCCCGAACTCGTCGCGGACATGGTTGACCAACCCTTCCAGCGCCTCGGTATCCGTCAGATCGACTTGATAAGTCAGTGCCATCGGCCCCAAGGCTTTGCTTGCTTGAGCCAGGCGATCGGGATCGATATCCACCAGCACGCACTTAATGCCCCGTCCGATCAACGCCGCTGCAATCGCACGGCCTAATCCACCAGCACCGCCCGTGATGAGTGCGACCCAGCCGCTAAAGATCCGATTATTCGCCATGGGCACTGGCCTCCTGCAACGCTGGTGCCATATGACGCGTATCGCCCGCCTGTCGATGGACTAGTTTTAAGGCGTCGTAGGTTTGATCACCCAAGGCTGGCCAGTTCAAATCGGCGCGCAGTTTTTCAAGGTAGGCGAGGAAGGCCCGCGCATCCAGATACACCGCGTGGCGATCCGAACTCACGAATTGAATCCCCCCACTCAGGTCAGGCTCATCCCGTTGAATCAATTGATCGAACTGCGACGCTGTTGCCGACCCCTCAAGCTGGGCACGAAAGTACGCAGCCAAGGTCAGCGCCTGGGTATCGAAGGTTTTGAACGCGCTGGAATTCTGGTCAAGGTAGCCAATCGCGCAGAGGTTTCGGTGAGTGCGACTGAACATCGACAGGTACATCAATGGGCGGCCGTTTTTCCACTCAAAAAACTGCTCAGCGCATTCGGCCCCCCACTTGTATCCTGTGGCACACAACACCAGGTCGACCTGCTCGCGTACGCCATCCTCGAAGACAACTGAGTCGCCATCAAATCGGTCAATGTTCTTCCTGACGAAAATATTGCCGTGCTGCAAATGATGAAGCAGTTGAGAATTGATGATTGGATGGGTCTCGAACAGCGCATGGTCTGGCTTAGGCAGGCCCCAGCGTGTCAAGTCGCCAACTAATAAACGTAACAGTCCTTTGAACACTGGCCGGGCTAACCACAATGGCAGATGAGGGCCTTCGTTGAACTTGTCGACCGGCATGCCGAATACATGCTTAGGAATAAAGTAATAGCCGCGTCGCATGCTGATAAAAGCTTGATCGGCATGGATCGCCGCCTCACACGAAATATCCGCACCGGAATTGCCGGCGCCGACCACCAGCACTCGTTTGCCCTGGAACTCGCGCCCGGATTTGAATGTGTTGGAATGGCGTATTTCGCCGTTAAAGTCACCTCTAAACGACGGCAGGTTTGGCTTCCAGTTAGTACCTGTAGCCAATACCACCCAACGATAGCGCTTTACAACGCCGTCAGAGAGGGTCACCAACCAGCGGTTCTCGGAATCTTTTTCGATCAGAGTGACCGACGTGTTGAATTGAATCTGCTCGTGCAGGCCAAATGCGTCAGCGAAACTCCTGAGGTATTGAGCAATTTGACGGTGCGATGGATAGTCCGGATAGTTCCGTGGCATGGGGAAGCCGACAAAACCAGACAGGTCACGGGAAGAAATAAAGTGAGCCGAATCATACATCGGTGTACCGCTGTTATGAATGTCCCAAATTCCACCTACATCCGCATGCCGTTCAAACTGTTCGTAAGGTATGTTATGTGCCTTCAAGGCTCGCGCCGCGCTTAAGCCTCCCGCCCCCGAGCCGATAATACACGCGGAGTCTTCCAGATCAATAACATTGCTATCGCCGACCACACTCATCGCACACACCTCCAGTTATTATTAGATAAACTCTTGAAATTTAAATGTAAAGGAATCATCTCAACTGTAGGGGCCTTTTACGGCCATAAAGGGTTCCTTAGCGGACAGACTGCTGGTTAGAATCGCAACTTTTAGGGCTACCTGAGCAGCTTTTTTATTCTGCTGGTAAGATCATAAAATACGATACATTCCTGATACAAAAAACCATTAGAGGCGAGTCTATATCTCATGCTCGAGCATGCCGTCGATACCCATCATTGGACCCAACATCCACAGCAAAATGAAGCTGTTGTAGTGCCCAACGTTGCACGAGCTTTACTTAGCCTGATCAATGAAAGCGGGCTGTCAACAGAGCGAATCTGTCGCGGCCTAGGTTTTGGATATGAAGAGCTTCTCGACTTGGATATGCGCTTATCCTACCGTCAGACTAGGACGTTAATCACCCGTGCGCAGCGAACGATACGTGATCCTGCCTTGGGTTTATCGACAGGTATAAGACAAACGCCGGTTTCCTGGGGATTTGCAGGACTGGCAATGCTGACTTGCAAAACCCTCGGCGAAGCGATGAGCTACGGTCTCGAGCATCAAGGTGATACTGGGGCTTTAATGGAGCATCTGGCAAGTATGCAGGGAAATGAGCTAACGATTGAAGTTAAACCAAGGATATTTGATCTAGATATTCAGCCGTTCTTGGTTGAAGAGGCATTTTCAAGCGTGGTTGCTATCGTAAGGCGATTGGCAGGTCCAGCTTTTAATCCAATGCGCATAGAACTCTCCTATGCTCGTCCGGCATATGCAGACAGCTATAGCAGGGTATTTCGTTGCCCTATAAAATTCAAATCTGGTAAAAATCGTTTAATCAGCGAGGCTCACTGGCTGAGTACTCGCCTTCCCGATTACGACAATATAACTTGCGCCCCTTTACGTGCAAAATTGGATCAGATGCTAAATCGCCGCATTACTTTCGATGCACTGATCGAAACACTGTGCAGTCACCTCCGACTTAATCTAGATAATCCGCAAGTTTTACAAACTTATTTAGAACGACTCAACATGAGTGAGCGGACTTTCCGTCGACGACTAGCGGATCTAGGCCACTCGTATAGCCATTTGCTTGATCAGATCCGACACGAGCGCGCCAGTGACTTACTGAGCAACACCACTATGACGCTGACCCAAGTTGCTCATTCTATAGGTTATAGCGACGCTAGAGTTTTGCGCCGCGCCTTTAAGCGTTGGACAGGCACGCTGCCAAGAGAGCATCAATAGCAATAAAATATCCGATCAGCTCGGATTAATGCGCCTGACTCATATCGTTTTTTTAACCTCTACGGCACGCCCGATTGGTCTGCCTGGTTGCGATCCAGGCAACTCCTTTCGCAAGACCCACAACGTGACCGACTTAGGTAGGACTCTCGCCAACCGAATTAGCCATCTCATAGGCCATGGAAAGAGATAGTCCCAACGCTGGCTGCGCATGGCGTAAAGCATATGGTCGACGGCAGCCGCTTCGGAAATTTCCAGCGGAGCTGGCATACCGTCGTTCGCGGTTTTTGCAGTGGCGACAAACCCTGGGTAGAGGGATAAAAAACGAATGCCTCGGCCACCGAACTCGATACGGCAGGTATCAATAAGCAAGCGTAGGGCGCCTTTGGCAGCACTGTAAGGACCTTGAAGTGTTACACCCAGGAATCCCGCAAGGGAATTGGTATGCACCACAAATCCATGTCCCTGGCGACTCATCTGCTCCAGGGCGGGGAACAGATAGTTGACTGTCACGTCGTAATTCGATCGCATATACGAGGTAACGTCCGCAGCTTTCATCTCGCGCATATCTAAAGCAGGCGCGCCGCCAGCGTTAAGCACAACTACATCAAGGCGACCATACAGTTCGACGATTTCATCCACTAAGCCGGCCGCCGCGTGTTGATCTAAGGCATCCATCGCCGAGACCAGGCATTTGCCCCCCATTAGTGTGATTTCCAATTGCAGATCGATCAACAGCTCCTTGCGCCGGGCTGTGGCAACTACCCAGGCGCCTTCCTGTGCCAGACGTACCGCCAGCTCGCGTCCCATGCCAGAGGACGCTCCCACCACCAAAACCACTTTACGTGCAAAACTGACGGGTGTGTTCACCGGGCACCGGCGAAGCAAACAAACCAAGATCAAAGCAATGAGCGAGAACACGGCACTGACTAGCAAAACATATTCGGCGTTTTCTCCCACCACCCACTGCGACGCCATCATAGGACCAAAGGCGCACCCCAATAGCTGCATTCCGGGCACTAGTGCGGCGATTCGTCCTGAGGGATCAATTTGTAGCGAGATACGCACCTGAAATGGCGTCAACATCAGCCAGACCAATCCAAACGCACCGCACAGAACCAGAAATACGCTAACGCCCATATCAGCGGAAAAAAACATGCCCAGCGCGATACTGCCCAACAACAATGCAGCGACAGCCAACATTGAAAAGTCCGATACGCGGCGCACCAGAAAAATTGCAAAACACCCACCCAGCACCTGCATTAATAACGTGCCAGAAATGAGCAGCTGCGCGTTTTGTTCATCCAGTCCCGCATATTTGCTCAATGGTTCTAGATAGGCCCAAAGACCACCAATGGCGCTGAGTTGCATAAAGGCCAGCCCCAGCAATAGCATATGGTTTACGCCCCAACTAAAACCGGAATCATCAGTTCGCTTTTTTTCCAGGTTTGCCAATCGTACGGGCTGCCACCAGACTAAGAATAAGGAAGCAGCTGTCAACACGCCCAGAAACACAAAGCCATAAGACGACGTGCTCCGAATTGGCAGTATCCAGTAGGCCAGCACCGCAGCCACCGAGGCCTGGCCGAGGGTCTGCACTACCATGAAGATACCCGCCACCCGATCAGGCGCCGGCCCCTGAACGATCAGGTTCACCGTGCCCCATAACAGCAGGCCTTCACCCAACCCGGCGAAGGCTCGCGTCAGTGCGAGTGCGCCATCCCCGGTGGTGTTGGCCGTGACCAGGTCCATACCCGATGCCGCCAGGATGGCCACGACCGTAATCAGGCGCAGGCTAAACACGGAGCGCAGTAAATCGCCCAGGACAACGCCCAACCCCAGCGAGAGAATTTCGCCCATAGCGACCAATCCGACGCCCTCAAGCGAAAGTCGGTCTTGCGCCAGCAACTCTCCCAGCAGCAAGGGTTGCAGCCCTACCATCAGCACAGCGATCGAGCCCAGCGCCAAGGCGACACTCAGGTGTTTACGGGAAACAGCGGACGACATGTGCATGGCGTTACACCTCTTAAAGGGTTTCAGTAACCACGGTTTTCCGGCGGAATCTCGCCTCGGGCAAAACATTGCGTCGCGCGTTTTTCATCTTTCATCAGGCGGCCGTTGGCGACCAGCACCACCCACCAGGGCAACAGCGTCATCTTGGCGCCAGACGCTTTGGCGAGGGTGAAGGCCTTGGCGCATTTTTCAAAAAGCTGCGCGTTAAGCGCCATCCGCGTGCCGGTAGTTCCAAGGGTGGCGGGCACGCCCTTGACCAACAACGCATTACCACCGCGCTGCAATGCATCGGCGATGTCGTGGACTGAATGCGCTGGGACGCCCATGTGGCCAATATGCCGAGCTTGCTCGTCAAACAAAATTGGCATAACACCGCCGAAATCCACCAGGCACCGGGCAAATTCGCCGCCGCCCAGCAGTACGGAACCTACATCGCCCCTCGCGCGGTAGATGGCATGATGGGTCTGGCTGTCCCCCATGACATGCACCGGCCATTCAATACAGGTCGGGGCCGTATCCTCCAACTGCCCCCACCACATGCGTTCTTTGCCCGGTATACGCAAAGACAAACTGCTCCCGGCCTTAACCAGACCAACCAGCCGTTGTCGGATTTCCAACCATTGTTGCCGCAGTACATCGTGCATCACGCTCACCTCACACCAGTTGAAAAACGGCGTCGAATCGCTCGAGCGCGTCGTCGATGACGTCGTCGGTATCAGCCAGGCTGGTATAGATCCGACTGCCGGCCAGTGTGATCACCCCGTGGGCCGTATAAGCAGCCCCCATCTCTTCCATCATGTGCTTGCGCGACTTGGCTTCGTTACGTGCACGCAGCAACTTGAGCGGGTTGCTGGTATCCAGCAACAACACGCCTGAGGTTTGCAGGTGCACGATTGAGCCCATGTTATAGGCCACATACGGTAAGCCACGGCGGTTAATGATTTCGTCCAGCCCTTTGCGCATGCGGTCACCCGCGCGCCCCGCCAAAGCCGGCGCATTCAGTTTGCGCGCCTCGATCAAGGCGTAGTAACCCGCGACGCAGGACAACGGGTTGGCCGACAACGTGCCGCCGACAAAGGCTCGCCGCGCTGAGGTGCCGATGCCGCCGGCGAGCAGTTGCATGACATCTCTACGCCCACCGATCGCCCCGGCCATGGGGTAACCACCGGTCAGGCATTTGCCCAATACGGTGATGTCCGGCATCACGTTGAAATACCCTTGCGCGCCGCCCAAACCGGCGCGGAAGCCGGTGACCACTTCGTCGAAAATCAGCAGCGTGTCAAACTCATCGCACAGCTTGCGCAGTTGACGGTTGAAGTCCGGATGCACCGGACGCGTGCCACTTTCCGGGCCGAAGGGCTCCACCATGATCGCCGCCGTGCCGCCGCGCAGGCGGTTGATCTGCAATCGCCGACGCAACGCGTCCAAATTATTCGGTGGGCTTTCCTGGGTGTGGGCCGTGGCGCCGCGCGGAATGCCGACGGCCTCCATACGGCCGGTGCCCGGCAACCGCATGCCGTACACCAACTGGTCACTCCAGCCGTGATACGCCCCGCCGATCTTGATCACCCATTTCTTGCGGGTATAGGCACGCGCCAAACGCACTGCGGCCATGACCGCCTCAGTACCCGAGCCCAGCAGGCGCACCATGTCGACGCCGGGCATCACTTCGCAGACCAACTGCGCCAGCCTCACCTCGTATTCATGCAGCAGGCCGGTGACGGGGCCGCAGTCGTCGAGAATGCGATTGACCTGATCACGAATGACCGGATGGTTGGAGCCCAACAAGGTCGGCCCACCGGCTTGCAGGAAATCGATATAGCGATTGCCGTCCACATCGGTCAGGTGTGCGCCCTTGGCCTGGGCGATTGCGAGTGGGAACGGGTGATTGAACGCGAGGTTATGCTGCACCCCCCCCGGTATGAACTTCTTGGCCTCCTCAGCAAGCCGCCTCGAACCCTGGCAGCGCTCGTCGAAGTAGCCCATGACCTTGCTCAGCGCCTCACGCTTCAAGGGGCGCATCGGCTGCTTGACCAGCGCATCGAAACGCCTATACAGCGAGTCGACATCCGGCCATTGCGAAACCGCTGAATCTGCCGCCGCAGGCAATGTGATGGGATCAAGGGGTTTGTTCATGATGGGGTCTCGGAAGAAGAGTGGGCTTCGGCAGCGCTGGAACGCACCAGGGCGTCGACCAGGCGTGCCACGGCGGCAGGTGACTGTGATTTATGCCGGGACTGTTCAGTGATTTCGCGTAACAGGTAGTCACGGCAAAAGGTCTCGAGGTCCTCGAGGCGCGCCAGGGTTGTCTCGACATCCGGGCCACAGCACAACACCCCGTGATTGCGCATCAGGTACGCGTTGTAATCCCAACGAATGGCCCGGCCGAACTTGCCGGCCAGCCAGCTGGAGCCTGAAGGCGCATACCCGACCAGGGGAATGTGTTTACCCAAGGAATCCCACAGTTCAGGGTTAGGCACATCCATCGGTTCGCCGAGCAACGTGCAGGCGCTGGCTACGGGCTGATGCGTGTGGATACTGCACTGCACGTCCGGGCGTGCCCGCAGGATTTTTGCATGCAGCCCGCTTTCAACCGTCGGGGCACGTTCACCGGAGAGCTGCGCCAGATCCTTAAGGCGCAGCACGCAGACATCCTCGGGGCGCATGGTGAAATAGTCAGTTGCCGACGGCGTGACCGCAATGTGCTGCGCATCGATGCGCAACGCGAGATTGCCGCCCGTGGCCGCAAAAAAACCGCGGTGACATAGATGCTGCGAGAGCTCGACGATTTGCTCTTGAACATGACTCATGAGGCAGTCTCCTGTATGGGGTTCAGTCGCCGGTAAAGCGGCGCAAGGCGCGTGCGCACCTCTTGGAACGTGGCGAATTGATCGTCGTACAGCGCGCGGGTCACGCGGGACGGTTCAAATAGGCGGTGGGGGCGCTTGAGGCTGGATAGTTCGTGGAACTGCAGCTTGCCCAACGCCACCGCCGCAATGAACGCCGCCCCGCGTGCATTGGTCTGGATGGCGTTCTGCGGCTGCTGGATAACGCGCCCACAGACGTCAGCCATGATCTGGCACCACACATCCGATTGGGCACCGCCGCCGGTGGCCACGATCACATCGCTGGGCTGGCCGAGAAAACGCGCGAACGGCTCGAACATCCAGCGCGTATTGAGCGCGACCCCCTCCATGAAGGCGCGGATGATGTCCTCCCGCGAATGTTCCAGCTTCAGGTTGAACAGGCCGGCGCGCAGGCTCGGATCACTGATCGGTGAGCGCTCCCCACACAGCCAGGGCGTGTAGATCAAGCCTCTAGACCCCGGCGGCACGCGTGCGGCGATACGGTCAAGCAAGGCATAGACGTCCGGCTGTTGTTCATCACTGAGCAGCTCATCCGGGTGGTACAGCACCTTGTCGCGCAGAAAAGAAAGGTTCGCGCCCGCCGCCGACTGCATGGCCATCGCGAGGTAGCGGCCGTTGACGGCACTGGGTACCGCAGCAATGTGGTGACGCACGCTGGTTTTCTTGAACGGGACATGAGCCCCCACCCACGACGAGGTCCCCAGATAGAGGTGCGGGGCAAAGTCGCTGACGCTAGCGCCGACGGCCACCGCCGAAGTGTCGACGGCACCCGCCACCACTTGCGTAGTGCGCGCCAGTCCAAGGGTCTCGGCAAGCTCCGGGCGCAGCGTGCCGATAACGTCGGTGGAGCGGACAAGCTCAGGCAGTTTGCCGGCCTCTATTCCCAGTGCCTTGACCAGCCCGTCGTCGTAGCGGATGCGGTGGGGGTCGCGGTTATCGGTGATCCATGCGGTCAACATCGAGTCGCTAGTGGCGCAATAGCGACCCGACAGGCGCAGGTTCATGTAGTCGAGCACGTTGAGAAACTTGTGGGTTCGCTCATAGCGCTGTGGCTCATGATCAAGGATATAGGCCATGTGGCCGGCGGCATCCATGCCGGACAACGAGGCCACGCCGCCGGTCAGGCGCAGTGAACGCCAGAGTTTGAGCGGCCCATAGCCGGCCAGGCTGAACCGCCCTCCTCCCATACGTTTTTTCACCGCACCGGCCCCGCGCTTGTCCAGCCACAACATCGCCCGTCCAATGGCCACGCCGTCCCGATCCACACACACCGTGCCTTCACCCTGTGTCGAGCAACACACCGCAATCACCTGGCGTCGCCGGACAGGATCGGTGCTGAGCAGTTCGTTGGCGCCACGCAGGAAAGCATTCCACCAATCCTGCGGTTCCTGCTCGACGCTCAACCCGCTCACATGCAACGGCACACTGTGAAACGCCCACGCCCGGATATCGCCTTCCAGTGAAACCAGGGCGCACTTGCAACCAGAGGTACCGAGGTCCACCGCGAGGACGAGTTGCTCCAGACCGGTGGCCGCCTGAGGCGTCCGGGATAAGAAAAGCGAAGTCATAAAGGTCTACTCAGAAAGTACGCGAAATCGATGCGACCCAACGGCTGTCATCCGTGGAGCGTACATGCCCGCTGTCCTCGACCATGTACAATTCACGCGCCCGGGTCTTGGCGGTCACCCAATCAAGCCCCCAGTCGAAGCCCCACAAGTGATGGATCAGACCAATGTCGTAGTCAGCCGCGTTCGCTTCGGAGAAGTTGACGATTTGCTGATAACCCGCATGCAGCTTCAGCGTGGTGTTCATGCCGAGTGCGTATTTGTAATCCAAGTCGTAGAGCATGCTGCCACGGGAGTTCCGGTCGCCCTTGGCATAGCATTCCAAGCCCTTGGTGGGGTCATCACGAAACTGCAACTGCGCCCCACACACGCCCCCCGTGTTGGCGCCGCGGTAGGTTTTGGACAATACCCTGGCGATTCGACCGTCCAGCGCGCCGAAGCCGATTTCCAATACGGCGAATTCGCTGTTGAAGTTGGTCGTACGCTCATCGGTGGGAGTGAAGTTTTCGAAGTCGAATTTATTCGGCGTCTTGAGCTGCGCGCCGGGAAACATTTCAGCCGCCAGACCCACCCCGTAATGCCACGCCTCTGGGTCGCCGAAGCGATAACCACCCGCGAGCAGGACGTCAACTCCATCACCTTCAGGAAATTGCTTTTTGTTGACGGTGGTGAATTCGGCGAGAGCCACCAGCCCTGATTCATGGGCGACTTGAATGGTGACTCGGGCGCCAGGTCGGTTCAATGAATCCGACACGCCCCGGTTTCTGACATCGGAAACGGCTTTGGTCGTGATATCAACCGCATAGCTGGCCATCTCGTCGGCAAATGCCAAGGAGGGGCTGAAAACAGGCCACAGCAAAGCGGCCATCAAATAATGGGGTGTAGTTGCACGCATGAGGCTCTCCTACAAGAAAGGTCGGGTTTACAAAGCGCAAACCGGTGCAGGAGGCAGAGAGGCAACGCGTTCGAATCGCTCCGTTTTACCGAGGATCTCGGTGCCGACAAAAGCCCGGACATTGAGGTAACCCTCTTTGACCCGAACGACGCCTTTGTATTTTTTATGATCGCGGGGATCAAACACCCAGCCATCGCGCCACGCTTCCTGGTCGAAACGATCCAGTTGCATGATCTGTACGCCGCAATCGCTGGTGGTGGAGGCCACATCCTTAACCCAGACCACCTTTCCACAGAGCGCGCCGGGCTTATCGGCACAATCGTCTACCTTGACCACCGCATCCTTTTCCAAGGTCAACCACAGGCCCTTGGCCTCCTGTGGACCCGCCGCCGCATAACCGCTGGAAGAGCACACCAGTGCCAGTGAAAGAAAAAGTCGATGCCGTGCGTTCATAGTCGTCACCTGTATTTTTTGTTTTAAGAGACCGTCACACTAGCGACGCATCGGTTATGATAGTCATCGCTACACGATAGTTATAGCTACCATTAAGAACCTCAGCAACATTTTTTTTCATTTTGATAAGCTGATTCTTCAACCTTTTTTTTGCTAGGTACCTATGGCCAAGCCCAACACTGCCAGCGCCCGCGCCGCTACCGCCGGGAAAACCCAGGAACAGAAGAAACCGCCTGCGCAGCAGCGCGGCACCGAGACCTACGAGCGGATACTGGTCGCGACCGCGCAAACCCTGTGCGAGGTAGGGATCGAGCGCCTGTCCACCAACTTGGTATGCGAATGTGCAGGCCTTACCCCGCCGGCGTTGTACCGCTACTTTCCCAACAAATACGCGCTACTGACGGTGTTAGGCGAACGCCTGCTGGAAAAGCAGAACGGCCTGATTGACCACTGGATCACGCCGCAACTGTTGTCCGGCCCACCCGAGACCCTGGAATTGGTGCTCGCTGAACTGATTCTGGAGACCTATCGAGTGACCGAGGCAACCCTGGGCGGCATGTGGATCCTCAAGGGGCTTCGGGCGGTACCGGCACTGGAGCACGTGAGGATTGACTCCCACCGACAGGTTTCAGGTGCACAGGCGCAGATCCTGGCGGCGGTGTTTCCACAGGCGGATCCTCAGCAACTCGCTACCGCTGCGAGGGTGGCGGTGGAGATGATCCATGCAACGATCGAACTGCTGTTTGACGAATCCATGGACCCCAAGAGTGTCTGCGCCATGGTGGCGTCGATGATTGTCAGTCATCTGGATCGGCTGGCCCCTGCCCCGAAAACGTGAAGCGGGGTGCGAACATGGCCGGCCTGGACCCGTTGCGAGGCCGGTTCGCACCTACACCGGCAGCCAGGCGCCCTTTACCCTCTTTGCAGCGAGACCACGCGTCATCTCACTTATCGCTGAACTCATTGGGTCCTTCATGCGCCGTGTAGAAACTCCCCCGCTACCACTTGTTCGCAATTACGCCTATTACCATCAGGTGCTGGCCGGGGTGCAGCTACCCGCCGCGTTCATTGACCTGGATGCACTGACGGTCAACCTCCAGCGCCTGGGCAAACGCGCCGGGTGCCTGCCCGTGCGGCTGGTGACCAAATCCATACGCTCGGTGGATATGATTCGTACGATCATGGCCGCTGGGCCATTTATGCAGGGCCTGCTGTGCTACTCCGCCGCCGAGGCCGCCTGGCTGGCCGGCTTGGGGCTTGACGACATCGTCGTGGCTTACCCGACGGTCGATGAGCGCAGCCTGGTAAAAGTCGCCTGCCAATTGCGCCGAGGACGCTCGATTACCTTGATGGTCGATAACCGGGCCCAGGTGCAGGCGATCAACCAGATAGCCATGACAGAAGGTGTGGTCGTGCCGTTGGCGATCGACCTGGATATGTCATCGGCTTTTCCTGGGCTGTACTTTGGCGTACACCGTTCGCCGATCAATGACGTAGCCAGCGCACTTGGGCTGGCCGCCGATATCGCCTCCCATCAAGGTGTGGTGCTACAAGGCCTGATGGGCTATGAAGGGCAAATTGCCGGGCTGATGGACGCGGTGCCGGGCCAAGCCGTCAAGAACCGGATCATCCGTTTTCTCAAGCGACGCTCCATTGCCGAAGTCAATAAACGCCGTGAAGAAGTCTCGCAGGCATTGCGTAAGGCTGGGCACACCCTGCGGTTCGTGAACGGCGGCGGCACGGGCAGTTTTGAAAGCACCCGACTCGACCCTTCGGTTACCGAGTTGGCGGCAGGATCCGGCCTGTACGCACCGACCTTGTTCGACCACTACCAAGCCTTTGAACTGACGCCCGCCGCCGGTTTTGCCTTGCCGGTGACACGCACCCAGGCCCCCGGCGTGATGGTGTGCTCAGGCGGCGGTTACATCGCCTCCGGGCCGGCGGGCAAGGATCGATTGCCCCGGCCCTGGCTGCCCAGCAGCTGCCGCTTGATCGACAACGAAGCCGCCGGCGAAGTACAGACCCCACTGCTGCACACCCTGGTGCACGCGTTGAACATCGGTGACCCGGTACTGTTTCGTCACGCCAAGGCGGGCGAACTGTGTGAGCGTTTCGATGAACTGTTGGTAATCAGCAACGGGCGCGTGGTGGACCGTGTGCCGACTTATCGCGGCGAGGGCAAAAACTTCTCCTGACAGCCCACGCGTTCTCACCGCCCCTCTTCCTGCACTTTGCCCAAGGATACCGTCATGAATCAGCCTCTCAGCAACCTGCCCTCTTCGCTTGAGCCCGTGCCGTTACTCAATGAACTGTTCACGGCCCAACAAGCCGCCGTGCTTGCCCAGGGAGCCCCCACCTACGAGCAGCGTATCGCTGCCCTGGACGCCGTGTTGCGCCTGGTCAGCGATCACCACGACCAACTGCTGGAAGCGGTGTGTGCGGATTTCGGCAACCGTTCGTTCGCCGAGACCCAACTCAGTGAGCTGATGCCCATCGTCAACGGCATCAACCATATTCGCTCGCACCTCAAAGCCTGGATGCGCCCGAGTAAACGCAAAGTGGGCATGGCCTTCAAGCCCGCCACGGCACAGGTGATCTATCAACCCTTGGGCGTAGTCGGCATTCTGGCGCCATGGAATTACCCGCTGACACTGACCCTTTCACCGCTGGTGGAAGCGTTGGCGGCGGGCAATCGGGTGATGATCAAACCATCGGAACTGACGCCGCGTACCGCCCGGTTGCTGCAATACTTGCTGGCCCAAACCTTTCCAGCCGACCAGGTCAGCGTGGTCATCGGCGACGCGCAAGTGGCCAGCCGCTTCAGCGAACTGCCGTTTGATCACTTGTTGTTTACCGGCTCTACACAGGTCGGGCGCCTGGTCATGGCCGCTGCGGCACGCAACCTGACCCCGGTGACCTTGGAGTTGGGAGGCAAATCGCCGGTAGTACTCACTGCGGATTTTCCACTGAAGAAAGCCGCGCGGATGATCGCCATCGGCAAGCTATTCAACGCCGGTCAAACCTGCGTCGCCCCCGACTACGTGCTGGTGCCGCGCCATTTGGTCGAGCGCTTTGCCACCGAATGGGTGGCGGCGGCCAAGCAGCTGTATCCCACCATTGACGGCAATAAAGACTACACCTCGATTATCTCGCAGCGTCACTACGAACGCCTGTTGAATCTGGTCGATCAGGCCATCGTGGCCGGGGCCAAGGTGTGGCAGGACAAGGCGTTCGACCAGACCGCCGAGCGCAAAGTCCCCCCTACCTTGCTGACCGACGTGCCCTTAAACACCGACATCATGCGCGAGGAAATTTTTGGCCCACTGTTGCCCGTCGTCGCCTATGACACACTCGACGAGGCGCTCACCTTCATCAATGCGCGACCCAAGCCGTTGGCGCTGTATTGCTTCTCCAATGATCGAACCAGCATCGCGCATGTGGTGCAGCAAACCCGTTCAGGCGGTGTGACCATCAATGGCACGATGCTGCATGCCACCCAGGAAGACCTGCCCTTCGGCGGCGTTGGTGAAAGCGGCACAGGCGCCTATCACGGCTATGAAGGGTTCGTGCGCCTGTCCCATGCCCGGGGCGTATTCAAACTGAGCCCCTTCAACATGTCCGACAAGGTTGCGCCGCCTTACGGACGACTAACCCGCCTGGTCACCCGTCTAATGCTGGGCAAATAAACACGCAACGAGGAGCACAGCATGCTCGGCTCGACACGGCACACCGCCGATTTACCGGTCAACCTGCTGCGCAGTCTGGCAGAACTCATTGTGCAACTGGGCATCGACCCAAACCGGCTGTGCCTGGGCTTGGGTTTCAACATCTCAGACCTGGCCAACCCGCAAAGCCGGGTTTCGATTCGCCAGGCCTGTCTGATGATCAAGCGCGCCCTGGAGATGACCAAGGGCCGCGACAGAGGGCTGGGCCTGGACATGAGCGCGACCGAGTCCATCGCGTCGATGGGCCTGGTGGGTTACGCCATGTTGACCAGCGCCACCCTTGGCAGCGCCATTGCATTGGGCATCGACATGCAGAAGCAAACCGGCGCGTTGTTGAATTTCGAGAACCTTGAATCGCCAGGGCAAATCACGATCAAGGTCACCTGCCCATTTCATGAGCCCGATATTCTGACGTTTCTGGTTGAAGAAGCCTTCGGCGTGTTTCTGAATGTCGCGCGCACCTTAGCGGGCCCAGCGTTCAGCCCTTCGTCGATCGAGCTGAGTTACTCACGGCCCGCGTATGCCGACCAATATGAACACCTGTTCAGATGTCCGGTGCACTTTGATCGCAAGGATAATCTGTTTGTCTGCGCAAACCACTGGGCCAACACCCCCATCGGTACCCACGATGCGTTGAGCAATCGACAGGTCGTGGAATTGCTGGAAACGAGTGCGAATCGAGGCGGCGAAATTGAGTTTATCGAGTCCGTCGATCGCATTCTGCGTCGCGATCTGCGCACGCCGGTCAGCTTGTCAGCGGTCGCCTCGCAGCTGTGCATGAGCGAGCGAACCTTACGCCGCCGCCTGGCGCAGAACCAGATGTCCTATCAAGCCATTCTGGATGACTTGCGCAAGCAGCGTGCCCTGTCGCTGCTGGGCAATGTACGCATGACGCTGGATGAGGTTGCTTATGAGGTGGGCTTCAGCGACGCGCAGAACTTTCGCAAGGCGTTCAAACGCTGGACGGGGCACGGCCCGCGACAAACGCGCGCTTGACCCTCGCCGTCAGTCGCGCGGCTTTTGGCTGAAGGCTTCAAGTCGCAGACCATGCCAAGCGATCGCCAGCAGGCGTAAACGGCGTGGCCCATACAGCGCCTGAATGAAGCGCTCGAACAGCTTGAATTTGCGCGATGTGTAGGGGTACCAATTGGCTTCGATGTTGCTCCCGGCCTTGTCTATCAGTACGGCCTTGCTGCGGGTGAAGCCCAGCAACCCTTCCGGCCCACGCAGCTTACCGAAGCCACTTTTTTTGGTACCGCCAAACGGCAAACCGGGGTTGCCTTCGCTCATGTTGACGTTGTTGATCGAGACACCGCCCACCTCAAGTGCAGCAGCCACTCGCAGCGCGCGCTGTGTATCGGCGGTGAACACGCTGGCACACAGGCCGTAGTGGGTATCGTTAGCCAATTCAATGGCGTGTGCTTCGGAGGTGAAGGCCATGACGGGTAACACCGGCCCGAAGGTTTCTTCGTTCCAGACCCGCATAGCCGGCGTGACGCGATCCAGAATGATCGGCTGCACAGTCAGGGAGTCTGCGCTGGGTACGGCGCCAAATCGCAGGCGCGCACCGTTGTCCAGAGCATCCTGCACATGCTCGATAACCTTGTCGCGCTGAAAGCCAACGGTCATGCGCCCGACATCAGCCTCGCCGTTATCACCCACGCGCACGATGAGCTTTTTCGCCTCCTCGACTAGGCTATCGACGAAGCGATCCTGCACGCTTTGCTCTACCAGCAGCCGCTCCACGCCGCTACAGGATTGTCCTGCATTGGTAAATCCCCCCCACAGCGCCCCGGCCACCGAGCGCGCCATGGGGGCATCGGCAAACACGATCATCGGGTCTTTTCCGCCCAGCTCCAACTCCACAGGAATCAACTCGCGACTGGCCTGGGCCATGATCTTGCTGCCAGTGGGACCGCTGCCCGTGAAGAAAATTTTCGCCGGTTGCTGCTCGATCAGCGCCGAGCCCAGGCTGCCGGTGCCATACACCACCTGGACCAAGGTCTGGAGTATGGGAGAACACGCTAGGACGCGCTCGATCAACCCCTTGCAGGGGGCGTGTTCGGAGGGTTTATAAACCACCGCATTGCCCGTCAC
The DNA here is from genome assembly GCF_002255865.1 of Pseudomonas sp. PGPPP1. NCBI lineage: Bacteria > Pseudomonadati > Pseudomonadota > Gammaproteobacteria > Pseudomonadales > Pseudomonadaceae > Pseudomonas > Pseudomonas sp. PGPPP1. The sequence continues at coordinate 107,821 of NZ_NKIG01000008.1, forward strand.
GATCGCCGCAGCAATACCGGTGATGGCGTTATGAAAGGGGTAATTCCAGGGACAGATGATCAGCACTACACCCAGGGGTTCATGCAGCAGCAACGACTGCTTGCCCAGCAATGTAATCGGCGTTTTGACCTTTCCAGGCTTCAGCAGCCGCTCGGCATTATTCTCCAGCCAGTTGAGCCAATCGAGGGTGCCGAGAATTTCCGCAACCAGTGCATCCGTTCGACATTTACCCACCTCCTGCATGACCCGCCCGATGATCATTGAACGATCGGCCAGGATCGTTTGTTTGAGCTTGGACAGCTCGGCCAGGCGCACTTGGGTAGACAGCTGTGAATGGGCGAGCAATGCAGTGCGGGCGTTTGCGAACGCTATCCGGGAAACCTCTGCCTCACACGGCAGCGCGTTGTCGTGCGGGCGGGCTTTCAACTCATTGGGGCTGTCCATTCATCGTTCCTCGGGATCATCGGCCAGTCTCCAAGGTAACTGGCTGCCGGGCCCTTAGGCAGGGGGGGAGACGGACGAAAACAGGTTAAAAACGGCTATCACGCTGCCGCCACTGCCGAAGGTTTTGCCCAGGCGGTGACTGGCGGGGCGAGGCAGCGGCCATGCATCCCGCCACGCCGGACGAACTGAAAAAGCCCTGTGCGCGAGTTTCGACAAACTCGGCAATTGCACCGATGTCAGGCCGTGCGTTACCGTCTTGGACTATACCTTCGATTTTCGCGGCTCGGTTGTTTCCAATGGCAACGCCCAGGTGGCGGAGGCCGGGTGCATAGCCAATGCCTGCCCCCATGGCGGTAGGCAATCGACGGCGCCAACCATTTCTGCCAGTCGAAGCCACCCGCTACGGTGACCTATGATAGTGCCGGTTTACAGCGTCTGAAGATCGGTTCGAACAAGACGCTGTTGGGGGTGGGTGCTCACGCCGGTATTCAGGCCATGGGGTTGTTCATCGATGGCGGCGCCTGCAATGTCATCGTGCTCAACCTGACCCTGTCGGATATCAACCCCCGTGTGGTCTGCGGCGGCAATGCGTTCACCCTGGAGGATGCAGATGACGTGTGGGTCGACCATGACACTTTCGCGCGTGTCGGCCGGCAGATGATCGTGACCGGTTGGGGCAGCGCGACCCATGTGACGATGTCCAACAGCGAGTTCGATGGCCGCACACCCACTCGGCGACCCGTGATGGTCACCATTACTGGGTATGGTTGTTTCTCGGCCATCACGACACCCTGACATTGGTTAGAAACTTCGTGCATGACACGTCGGGCCGCGCGCGCCCACTCCGGCGGAACGGGCAATTCCGAGGTTCGTGCGCAGTTGGTCAACAATGTGCTTGTACATCTGACGTACCAGAGGGCGATCATGCCGCTCACCGCCACCTCGCATCTGCTCGTCAAAGGCAATGACTTCGAGGACGTGTCGCACCCGCTGTGGCGATGACTATCGGCCCTAGGATGCTCCGACGCTGGACGCGTTCAAACAATACCGTCAATACCTCATTGCACCGCAGCTGCCCGAAATGACGCGAATTCAGGCTCCCCCGCGACGTCGGTGCGGGCCACGTAACCCCTGGGAGCAGCTGATGCGACTTCGCCTGCTGATCGTGTTTTGTATGCTTGCAGCCCTTGCAAACGCCGCCGGCTTCGGCTTCACCCCTACAGACTCCCGGACCGTCGTCGACACCGGTGCAAATCTGTTGTTCAGTGTGGACACGCAATGGCGATTTGATCTCCATGCGCTACCACGGCAACGAATTGCAGACGACCGAACCCAAAGCCTCGCAGATTGCTTCCGGCTTGGGCTGCCCACAGTTAGAAGTGCACACGGTAGGCGACGTGATTGTGGTCATTGCAAGTACGGTGGATTTGATCCACTACTACATGGCGAACAAAGGTCGCGCCGCCATTTACATGGCGACCTATGCCCCGACCTTGCTACCCGTGGGCGAGCTACGCTTTGTTGCGCGGTTCTACGTCAACAAGTTGCCAAAGGCCGACCGCGGCACCGACTCCAACGTCGGCACTGCAATCGAAGGCAAGGATGATTTTCTGCTGCCGGAGGGGCGCACTAGCTCCAAATTCTATTCGGCAGAACCGATGATCAATGACCCACTACACGGTGTTAAAGGCCCCGGTGTTGCGGTTTACATGCTAATGGGCAATCGCGAGCTCAGCTCTGGAGGTCCGTTTTTCAAAGACATTGCCACCCAGAACACGCCGATCACCAATGAGCTTTACAACTTCATGTTCTCCAATCACACCCAGACCGAGCCCTATCAGGTAAAACGGGCAAAGGCTTTCTAAGCCCCGGTTTTGTGTTCGATAGCGTGCAGTGGGTGCAGGAATAATCACTGGCACTCAGTAACCCCAACATCAACGAGCACTACGAGATGATGCAGCGCCTGGAGGTACGGAGCAGACGCTGTTGGGCTTGGGCTGCCAAGCAGAGGCCGTTCGCCGGTGTGACGCACTCTACACGCGCATCGTTGCGCACTCAGGCTTTAAGAAAGCGGCCGCTGGCAGCAACAAAGAACAGTGCGATCGCCACAAGCCCCAGCGCCTTTGGTAGGCTAATTGCGTGGGCGACGAAGCCGATAAAGGCCGGTCCCATGAGTACTCCTGCATAACCCAGGGTAGTCATTGCCGGCACCGCCGAGTTACCGGGCATGGAGGTTTGTTGCGTCACGCTGGTAAACAGGATCGGTACTATGTTCGCGCACCCAGCCCCGACCAGCCCGTAACCTATGAGCGCGACGATCCAGTGAGCACTGGCCAGCGATACCAAGATCCCCAAAGCCGCACATAGGCTGCCGATTACCAGCACTCTAGGCGCACCAAATCGCACGACTGTTGCATCGCCCATCAGGCGGGCTATGGTCATCGTTGTAGCAAACACCGCGTACCCCATCCCGCCGTAAGCGGTATCTATGCCGCGCAAGGAAACCAGAAACACCCCACTCCAATCCAGCATCGCCCCTTCGGTGAGGAAAATGATGAAGCACAGGATTCCCAGGAATAACACCTTGCCCCGAGGAATGGCAAAAAAGGGTCCTTCACTGTGACCACCGTAAGGCAGCAGATGCGGGACTGCCTTCCCAAGCACGATCAAGATGACCGTCACCACGCAAAAGATCGCCCATAGCGCGGGCATACCTATTCCGAGCAATGCGGTCATGCTGATCGCTCCACAAATGCCGCCAAAACTGTACAGTCCATGGAAGCTTGACATGATTGGCCGAGGGCTGGCGTTGTTGACCAGTACTGCCTGAATGTTCATCGAGCAATCAATGACTCCCAGTCCGACGCCGAATGCCATGATCGCCAGTGTTAACCCCAGGGTGCTGGAGAGATAAGCCAGAAACGGCAGCACGCAACAAATCAGCAATCCGCCAAAAAGAATCACCTTTCGACAACCGTGCCGCCCTACAAGATAACCGGCAACAGGCATGGCGCTGATCGATCCGACACCCAAGCAGAGTAATAACAACCCCAACGTCCCCTCATCAAGCCCGGCCCTGCCCTTGACCAAAGGCACCAGAGGAGCCCATGCAGAGACACAGAAGCCGACGATGAAAAATACAAGGCGGGTGGCGAGTTGTGCGTATTTGCCGGGGATAAGCTGATCAAGGGTACCGCTGGAGGACATGTCGAAGACCTGGGTAGAAAGATGAGCACAGTGGGTGGATGAAAACCTGGTTCATACCAGCATCGTTTGCTGCAATTGATAGCAATCACTCGCCCCGTTAGAGCGACAGACAGGCACTTGCAGGGAAACCGAGACAAACCGAAGAAAAGCATCGGGACTGGCAGCGAATGAGTGGCAAGAACTTTGCTTTATCAATCAATGTAATCCTTTTCATATTCTCTCGTACCAGAGGCCCCTCATGCACTCACTTTGTTCAATGGCCGGCATCCGTAAACTCCATTCCAGTGAAGCCCTGGTTAATGAATTTGGCAGCGAGATAACAGAAGTTGTGCGTCCTAGCCCCTATCAACCCCGCACGTTCATCGCACTTGAGCGCTTCAGCAATTCGGGCAAACCCTCATCAGTACGCGCTGTTTTGACGCATCTGGCCAAGCACTGGCTTCACTGAAATCCAGGTCAAACCCACAGGCTTGATGAGTGGTGCGGGATCACCGGATAGAACCCGCCCTCGGTCAGTGTTACCAGGCCGCACACTTTCAGATCGTCGACCACAACCGATCAATAAAAAACGCCCCTTCGGGTCGTCGTTGTCACTGACCACGTAGCCATACAGGTGGATACTCAGGTCTTGTACAGCTCGCAGTCTGCTACGACTCTGTTTTTGCGATAGATCTTCGCAAAGGCATCCACCACTTTGTCGAGGTTGGACGTATTAAGGCCAGCCAGGCAAATCCTCCCACTTCCCACCAGGTATACGCCTGACTCGTCGCGCAGCTGCGCCACCTGCTCGGTACTGAAACCGGTGTAGCTGAACATGCCTTGCTGACGAGTGAAAAAGTTGAAGTTCTGTAAGGGCAACAACTCCGCCAACCGACTCGCCAATTGCTCTCGCATTGCCACAATACGTAGGCGCATCGTCTCTACTTCAGTTATCCACGACTCCCGCAATAACGCATCCCCCAGGACCGCTGCGACAACCTGAGCGCCATATCGTGGTGGGCTTGAGTAATTCTGCCGGGCAGTGGCCTGCAGCTGCCCAAGCACTCGCTCAGCGATCTGCCCATCAGCACACACCACTGACAACCCGCCTACTCGCTCACCGTAGAGCGAAAATATTTTCGAAAATGAGTTGCTGACCAGGCAATGGATACCTGCCTGAGCCATGCAACGAATGGCGTAAGCATCTTGCTCCATTCCGCGACCAAAGCCTTGATAGGCCATATCAAGAAACGGGATCAGCTGCCGCTCCTTGACCAGCCGACTCACCACATCCCACTGGCTGTCGCTCAAATCAGCGCCCGTGGGGTTATGGCAGCATGGGTGCAATAACACGATGCTATGGGACGGCAGTGCCTCGAGGGCCTGTATCATCGCTGCAAAATCAACCGATCCGCTGCCGGCATCGAAGTAGGGATAGGTGTTTACCTTAATGCCCGCTCCGGCAAAAATTGCCCGATGATTCGGCCAGGTAGGATCACTGACCCATACTTGGGACTCGGGGTAGTAACGCTTGAGAAAGTCCGCGCCAACCTTCAATGCTCCGGAGCCACCCACGCTTTGAATCGTGGCAATACGCCCCAACAGACCGCCCTGCTCTTGCTCACCGAACAGCAGGGACTGTACTCCCGCCCTGTAGGCCTTATGCCCCTCCATAGGCAAATAGAGCGAAGCTTGAAGGCCTTCTTCAAACAGGGCTTTCTCAGCACGGCAAGCCGCGTCAGGCAACGGGATATGGCCCGCATCATCGTAGTAGAGGCCGATACTCAAGTTGACTTTATCGGCTCGGGGATCGCTGTTGAACGACTCCACCAAAGAAAGGATCGGGTCGCCCGCATAGGACTCAACATGCTCGAACATGTGGGTTTACTCCAATAAGTCAGGGAACGCTCAGGCCCGATTCGGACCCGCAGCCTTGATCGCGTCGCTCACTTCGAACTTCTTGAAGTTCTCGATGAACAGGCCGGCCAGTGCTTTGGCGGCTTCGTCGTAGGATGGCTTGTCAGCCCAGGTGTTGCGTGGGTTCAGCAGGCCAGTCTCAACGCCCGGTACGGCCAGTGGCACGTCGAGGTTGATGGTGTCCAGGTGCTCGGTCTCGGTACCGATCAGGGCGCCGCTCTGGATCGCTGCGATCACGGCACGGGTGGTCGGGATGTTGAAGCGCTTGCCGACGCCGTAGCCACCGCCGGTCCAGCCGGTGTTGACCAGGTAGACCTTGGAGCCGAAGCCGCGGATGCGCTTGATCAGCAGCTCAGCGTATTCGCCGGCCGGACGCGGGAAGAACGGTGCGCCGAAGCAGGTGGAGAAAGTCGACTTGATGCCGCTGCCCGAACCCATTTCGGTCGAACCGACCAGCGCGGTGTAACCGGACAGGAAGTGGTAGGCCGCTTGTTCTTCGTTGAGGATCGACACTGGCGGCAGCACGCCGGTCAGGTCGCAAGTCAGGAAGATCACAGCGTTCGGCTCGCCACCGAGGTTCTTCTCGGAACGCTTGGCAACGTGCTCCAGCGGGTAGGCGGCACGGCTGTTCTGGGTCAGGCTGACATCGGCGTAGTCGGCGTGCTTGGCGTCATCGATGACGACGTTTTCCAGGACTGCGCCGTGCTTGATGGCTTTCCAGATAACCGGTTCGTTCTTCTCGGACAGGTCGATGCACTTGGCATAGCAACCGCCTTCGATGTTGAACACCACGCCTTCGCCCCAACCGTGCTCGTCGTCACCGATCAGGTAACGGCTTTCGTCGGCGGACAGAGTGGTTTTACCAGTGCCGGACAGACCGAAGAACAGGGTCACGTCGCCCTCTTCACCGATGTTGGCAGCGCAGTGCATTGGCAGCACGTCAGCAGCCGGCAGCAGGAAGTTCTGCACCGAGAACATGGCTTTCTTCATTTCACCGGCGTAACGCATGCCGGCGATCAGCACTTTCTTCTGTGCGAAGTTGAGGATCACGCAGCCGTCGGAGTTGGTGCCGTCACGCTCTGGCACGCACTCGAAGTTGGCAACGTTAAGCACCTGCCACTCGTCACGACCCGCCGGGTTGTACTGAGCCGGGTTGATGAACAGGCAACGGCCGAACAGGTTCTGCCAGGCAGTCTGGGTGGTCATCTTCACGGCCAGGTAGTGCTCGGAAGCAGCACCTACGTGCACGTGGGAAACGAAATGCTCTTGCGCGTTGTTGAATGCCTCAACGCGAGCCCACAGGGCGTCGAACTTGTCGGCCGGGAACTTGCGGTTGATCGGGCCCCAGGCGATGGCGGCCTGGGTGCTTGGCTCTTCAACGATGAAACGATCGACTGGCGAACGGCCGGTACGGTGACCGGTACGAACAACCAGTGCGCCGGTATCGGCAAGCTCGCCTTCACCGCGGTTGAGGGCTTCTTTAACCAGATCATCAACACTCAGATCGGTGTACACGCCGTTATTGGATCTTGTCACAACGTTCTCCATCTGCCTGCGGGATGCTGCAGTGCAAACTTCTGCGCGGCACAGGCGATATCAGAAATGCACCCAAGCTCACTTGAGCAGCGGGCAAATAAAAAAGTGGCGCAAGCGCCACTTTTCTGTATACGTTTACATTCCGAAGATGACTTTAAAACACCAGCGTCAGTAGCTGCTTACTGACAGCTTCTTCAATACTCAAAGCCGCAAGCCAGGAAGTCTTAGGGTTATCCGGCAAAGGGTTGTTCGCCAAACGGATCGACAACTCGCCAAAGGCCCCTTTGGCTTGAACTTCATGGACATTTTTGTCCACGCCAGGATCTGCGACGAGTTCAACTTGAGTGTTATCAAACCCTACACCGGACAATGCTACTGCTGCGGTCACATTGGCGTTTTTTGGAAAACGGATCGATGCCTGTGCGGCAGTACCGCGAAAAATGGTCGTTGGCACTGTGATCGCAGACAGATCGAAATCGTCCTCTGCCGGCGACCCAGCCCAAGCACGCGGTGGCTTACGACCAACGTATACAACTTCATCTAGCCCAGCCGAACGGGCAGAACGCAAAGCATCAAGACCACCAATGGCACCTGAGACAAGAATCAAACGCGCATTGCCACTCTGAGCCGCCTGCTCAAGGCTCTCACTCAGGGCTTTATCTGCCAGCGCCCCGATCGAAGCGATGACGACATCGATACCAGCTTTCAAAAACTCCGGAACGCAATGAACCACAGCAGAATGCCCTGCGCATTCAATCACCAGGTCTGGCTTCCAATCGATCAATCCCTGCAACTCAGTGAACAGCTCCAAGCGATGCTCTTGGATATAGGCGTCAGCATGAGAAGCATGGTCAATAGCCGCGAATGATGCGCCAGTCAGATGCTCAGTTTGCAACGCATTAAGTACGCGCTTGCCAATAGCACCTAAGCCAATGATGCCGACACGGGTAATTTTACGACTGCTCATGCGAGTGACTCCCAGAATTGTTTTAGTACAGCGGTATAAGCATCCACACGAGTAACAGGGGCGAAATGGCCGCCGCTCAACTCAATCAGCTCTGCCCCGGGAATGAGGCTAGCCAACTCCTGCGAATGGTGAAATGGAATGACGTAATCATCCTCAGCCCCGATTACCCTGGTGGGTACAGCGAGGTGAGTTAACTCATCTCGACGCGTGTAACTGAGCAACATATCCATCCGAGCCTGCGTCATTTCGACATCAACGACGCTTGGTTCGTCAAAATCCAGCGCGCCCGGTTCTGCAAAGTGCTGGCCGTACCACCAAGAGGGATAGGCCACCAGTCGTGTAAGAGCCGTATAAGCGGTACCGCCCAGATGCGCTAGCAAGTATTTACGGTAGGCAAAAAAGTCTTGGAAGCGTTTATCAGGACGGGCCCAGCCACTGCTCAGGACGATGCTGCTTACTCGCTCCGGGTGCTCTAATGCAAAGGTCTGCGTAACCAAAGAGCCCGTCGAATGACCGACCAGATGCGCCCGCTCGATACCCTTTTCATCTAGTATCTTCAGTAGCGCTGCCGCAATACCCGGTATTGTCGGGAGCCCTTCAATGCCGCTTTGACCTACACCGGGATGATCGAAAGTTATCACTCGGTAGTCTTCGCTAAGCCGGTCCGCGACAGGCTGCCAAAAAGAGGACAACCCGCCGAGGCCCGAAATCAGCACCACCGGATGACCCTGCCCTTTCTCCAAGGCGTAGATCTTTTTAGACATGACGTTCTCAGTTCTTGGTGTAAGCAAAGATGCCGGAGGCTTCGATCTGTTCGATGTTGGCCGGACGCTCAAACGGTTCTGGAGCTGGTTCGCCATGTTGACGCGGACGGCCGACATCGCGGAAGAAGGTTTCCAGACCACTCGGATTCATGAACCAGACCCAGTGCAAGTCGACGTCGCCATCATTGAGGAAGGTATGGGAGTTGTGCTCCCCGAGGAACAAGGTCACACCTGGCTCAAGTTTGTAATCTTTGCCATCGACCACAGCCGAGCCTGTGCCCGATACGAAGTGCAGCACTTCTTCATTTGCCGAGTGGGCGTGCTCGCGGACGCGACCACCTGGTGGCAGCATTTGGGTGCCCACAGAAAAATTGCGGTTCATCTTGAACAGTTGCGGGGATACCACTACCGACACATAGCCATTGGCAGGCTTTGGCTGCCAGTAGCTGACTTCGGTTTCCCGGGTGACGTAGACCAAAGTGCCTTTGGATTCGGCGTCGGTGCCTGGAATGTTTTTGGGATCTGTCATTGTTATCTCCTTCGATTTTTCCAAGCCGGATACGGTTAGGTTCGGCTAAAAGTAAACGTTTACATTTGTACGCATCAATTTTGTAAAAATCCTGTTTAGCGACGATCCAGGAATTCGGCTTGCTAAACCAGGATCGAAATTGGGAACTGAACGAGAAAACTGCCGTCCCTTTCGCCTGATTCTGAGATCCAATACCCACTCAAATGACAAGTGAATGAATGTACGATTATTTGTAATCGTTTACCTAGCGATCCGCAAGAGGTTTTTCAGCCACTGGTCAGATTCATTCCCAAACGCGTCGACGCTCAGCAGCCCTCTCCCCGTTTATAGGCCGAGAGGCGTTATTTATGGCGTAGAACCGTCACCAGGCCACTGATCGCAATTAATAGAATCCCCACTACCGCTACCGAAGAAGGCCAAGTTCCAAACATCAGTACGCCGAGCAAGCCTGAAAAAACAATCTGCGTGTAGCTGAACGGAGCTAAAAAAACCGGACTCTCCAGCCGATATGCAGACGCCAATAGCCAATGGGCTCCAGTACCTGCAAGTCCCAGGAAGATCAGCCACAACCACTGGTCACCCTTAGGGGCCGTCCAGAAAAAAGGCAACAACAAGGTAGCCAATAGAAACGCAAATACGCCTAACCAAAGAGTCGAAGTGGACGCGGAATCGGTCCGAGACGTTACCCGAGTCAGTAGTTGGTAAATGCTGAAAAAGAACGCTGCACCACAGGGCAACAACGCTGCTGGCGTGAGTAACCCTCCCCCTGGTCGGACGATCAGCATCACGCCAAGAAGTCCCAGCGCCACTGCTCCCCACTGCAAGCGTGAAACAGTTTCACCAAACACCATTCGACTCAAGACCAATACAAACAGTGGCGCCAGAAAATTCAGGGCGGTGGCTTCTGCCAGCGGAATGTACTGAAGACCGGTAATAAAACAACCGCTGAGCACCAGCAGGCATACAGCCCTCAAAAAATGCATGCCCAAACAACGCGATCGCAACACCGCTCGTCCCGCCTGGGTCCAACCTGACGGGGACATAACAAGTAAATGCACGAGATAGCGTGTCCAGATCAGTATGACGATTGGCAACTCCGCAATCAGGTGTCGTGCCAGCGCATCGTGAAAAGCCAGAAAAAACGCTGCGCCACAAACCATCAAAGAGGCATGAAGGCGCGTTAAGGGCGCTGAGGCTGCGTACTCATTCATTAACGTGGTTGATCCCTGTTTACAAATGCGCCGCTAAAAACTCAAGGGTTCTCGCTTTCGCCAGCAACGCGTCTCGCCTCGAGTAGCTGGCTCGAAAAGGACAATTGAAGCCATGCTGAGCACCGCTATAGACGTAGACCTGCGCATCACCAGCAGAGTGAACCATCGGCATAATTCGCCCCACTTCCTCAACGGGTATCAAATGATCCAGCTCAGCGAAATGAAATAAAAATGGGAACTCGAGTTTCTTCAACTGTTCAGCGTGCGCTGCTATTCCACTGCCGTAATAGCTCACGCCCGCTGCCAACCTGGGGTTCCCGGCCAATGAAAAAGCAAGGCGTCCGCCCATGCAAAAGCCCATCACTGCGACTTTTCCATTGACGATGGGACTGTCCACGAGAAAATCCACGGCCAGACTCAGATCCGATCCCGTCAGGGCGTAATCAAGCGCTTGATAATGCTCATACGCAATTTCTGTATGAGGCCCGCTGTAATCCAGATCCAGCTTGGTTTTTTGCCGCCAAAACACATCGGGCGCCAGCACCACAAAGCCCTCGGCTGCGTATTGATCTGCAAGCGCACGAATGTGTGCATTCACTCCCCAGATTTCCTGCAAGATCATCAAACCCGGCCCTTCTCCCTTGGGTGGAAGCGACAAATAGCCGGAGAAAAGTTTGGATCCCTCTTGCTTGATCGTGACCCACTGCCCCATTTGATGACCTCCAGACAAAAAAAACCCGCCGGTGTGAGAGCGGGTGAGGAAGAGCAACAACTACAACTACAACTACAAGAAAAAATCCCGCTGCGCATCAGCGGGCAAATGAATGAGACAAAACCCTAACGAGGGGATACTGCAATGCAGAAGTCGGGCGACCAACCTCACTTCTGCGCGTCACAAACGGGCGCCGGGTGTAAGGCCCGAGAATTCCGCTTTTGCCGTGAACCAACTTCTGCCACCTCTCCACGAAAGAAGCATTCGCTGGAACAACTCAAATGTAATCGTTTACATTGAGGGCGTCAACACCAGAATCAAAAAAATCCCATGCGGTGACGAAACGTCATTGAAGCCGTGGAATACCAACAAAATCGGTAATGTAATCGTTTTCTCTGCCGATATGCCCAATAGTGACTCCTATTTGAGGTGGTGCCATGTTCGTATCTCGCTTTTCCATAAAAACAAGAATCATCCTGGCCACTGGCCTTTGCCTGCTCGGGGTAATTTTGGGGCTCGTCAGCTTTTCGATTCACCACATTCGCCAGACATCAGCCTTGGTCAATGAATCCGGCACCAGCTCGCTCAAGCAAAGCGCGATGCTTTACCTTGATACCGCGGCACGCCAACAGGCGACGGTGATTCAACAGCGTTTTCTCACCGCAGAGATGTTTACCCGTACTCTAGCCAGCCAAGTGATGCTCTTGCGCGAACAGGCAAAACTACGTGGCACACCAGCACAGGTGGTTCGCGAGGATCTGTTTAAACTCATGCGAATTCAGACCGCCGCCACACCTGAGGTTCTGGGGGTGGCCATCGCATTCGAGAAAAATGCACTGGATGGCTCGGACCTGTCGTCAATCGATGCACCCGAGCATAGGGGCAACGAAGCGGGTCGCTTTGCAGCATACGCATCGCTTAAAGAAGACTTCACCATCGCCGAGAAAGATCTCCAGGATGATGGTGATCCGACCAAGGCCTGGTATACCTGCCCCATCAAAACCCGCGCAACGTGCGTCATTGAACCGTATAGCTATGTGCTGAGCGGTGTACCGACACTCATGTCCAGCATTGCCCTCCCCTTGCTTGAGAATGGCAAGGTGATCGGGGTAATCAGTATCGATTTGACGCTGGAAAGTCTGCAGAAAATGGCCCAGGAGGCCAGTTCAGCACTCTACGACGGTCAGGCAGAAATCAGTTACATAAGCGAAAAAGGCATCGTGGCCGGTCGCACTGCTTCAAAGGAGGCTCTGGGCAAACCACTGAAAGAGGTAGATCCCGCTCAGGCGCAGTCACTTCAAAACGCACAGAACCCGGGTCAATTCCAAAAAACCTCGTCCAGTAATGGCAAGCTGTTGATCACCGCCCCCTTCTCTACGGTAGAAGGTGCTGGTCAATGGCATGTTCTGATCGACGTCCCCGAAACCATCCTGATGGCTCCGGCTAACGCTCTTCAACAAACACTCGAAAGCTTCAATGCCGAAGGCATCATTAAACAGGTGGCGGTGGGCACCGCAGTCGCACTCGCGGGTCTTTTACTGATGTGGTTGCTGGCATCCAGCATCAGTAAACCTATCCATCGAGTTGCCGCGATGCTGGAAAACATTGCCAATGGAGAAGGTGATCTGACCCGCAGACTGGTGTTCGAACGACGAGACGAAATGGGCGAACTGGTGGGTTGGTTCAACCGTTTTCTGGACAAACTGCAACCTATCATTGCCCAAGTCAGTCAGGCTGCCGAAGATACGCGACTCACTGCCAATCAGGCGTCCACCGTAGCCAGTCAAACCAGCAGCGGCATGCAACAACAGCTCCTGGAGGTGGATCAGGTCGCAACGGCTGCTCAAGAGATGAGCGCTACCTCACAAGAGGTCGCACGCAATGCGTCCATGGCCGCAAATGCTGCTCGCAATGGAGACAACGCGACACAGTCATGCCAGCAGATCATAGAAACCACCACCGGTTCGATTCAGTTGCTCGCTCTGCACATGAGTCAGGCAATGAATGACGTCCACCGTCTTGCGGACAACAGCGAGAAAATCGGCAGTGTTCTGGATGTCATTCGATCCATCGCTGAACAGACCAACCTACTGGCATTAAATGCGGCTATCGAAGCAGCGAGAGCGGGAGAAAGTGGGCGTGGTTTTGCGGTGGTCGCTGACGAAGTCCGGCACCTTGCGAAACGCACACAGGATTCGGTCAGTGAAATTCACGGGGTCATCGACAATCTTCAAAGCGGTACACGAGGTGTTGTCACTGCAATGCAAGCTCATCATCAGCAGGCAGATGCGAGCGCCCAGCAGGCTCAGCAAGCGGTCGTAGCGCTACAACTCGTCAATAAGAGCATCGAAATCATCACAGATATGAATCTGCAAATCGCCAGTGCAGCCGAAGAGCAAAGCGCAGTTTCGGAAGAGGTGAACCGGAATGTGTCAGCGATCAGGGACGTGACGGAGCTGTTGGCGCAACAAGCTCAAGAGTCTGCCAGTGTCAGCCAGGCTCTCAACGACCTGGCTAACCAACAACAGCAATTGATGAGTAACTTCAAGGTTTGATGAGCATGCAGTGCGCAGCCCTTGGCTGCGCACGACTCAAGTCAAGTCATGCAAATCTTTACCCAAAGGTGCGCCTACATGGAACTGCGAAAACTCTACCTGCAATCCTTCGCGCTGCGGCGTACAACACATCGGCCCCACCCAGTAACTGTCATGCACTGGGAATGGACACAGCCTTAGTAGGGGCCAAGTATGACCATCTTGCGAATACTGGACTCTTAAAACGCCAGCCTGCACCGTCATTCTTATCCAAAACTCCGGTACCGAGTGATCAAACCGCCCCACGGACCAATCAGACTTGCCCAAGGTCAGCACGCAACCTATCTGCAGCGCGCCATCGCTGACTTCAGCACCGGCTTTGCACCAATGCTGCGAGTCGACCCTGAGCATCAGACCTGCCTGGTCATAAAGCGTCGAGAAATCTCCCTTGACGCGAACTTGAGCTGTGAAATCCCCTGACGTTTTGAACCCAAAAAAATGACCACTATCGCGAATGAACCCATATTGAGTTTCACGCCAGAAATCGGTTTGTGCATCCGAGTTTACGTGCAACTCCCCATTCGCGGCCAACCGCCAATGTTGGGGTGCGTTATGCCAACGACATTGATCGAGCATGGTGTTGCCTCTCCTTACTTCGCAGACGAACCATCAAGCTTGATGCCGAAGAGGTAAATCAACGCTGCCGCAAAAGCCAGCACCGCACTGATGCTCAAGGCAAAAGCAAACGAGCCAGTCTGGTCCACTAATATGCCGGTGATAATGGGCGCGGCAGAGCCACCCAGATAGCCACCGAACGTCAGCAAACTCCCCATGGTCGCCACCAACCGGGTATCAACCATCACGCCCACCAATGCCCAGGTTCCGACGTTAGCGAAGTAAATGCAAAACATCGACACTGAAATCGCTATCAGGGCACCCGTCGTCGTGGGCAAGTAAGCAGCAAATAAGGTTGCCACGCCGGCGCCAATCAACCCCGCGCAGATTGGCAGCTTGCGGCTGGCAGAAATTGAAAAGCCTCGCCGGACAAGCCAATCCACTAATGTTCCGCAACTCAACTGCCCCAGCGTACCCAATGCATAAGGAATTGCAGCCAGCCAACCGGTTAACGCAAGACTCACGTGACGCTCATGCTGAAGGTATGCCGGCAGCCACGACATATACAGCCAGATCATGTAGATGACCCCGGCCGAGCCAAAGACCATTGCCCAAGTATTGCGCTGGCGAAACAGTCCACCCCATTCGCGAAGCGATAGCTTCGAGTGCAGGGAAACAGCGTCGCCATGCAAGGATCCGAGTTTGCTGTCGAAATCCTCGCGATTGCGATAGAAGGTAAGCCATGCAATGCCTAATGCTATTCCGATCCCACCCAGGACCATGAACATCCAGCGCCAACCCAAGCTCAACATCAGAAATGTCAGCAACGGTGGCGCTAACGCAGGTGCGATGGTGCCGGCTATCAAAAACAGACTGGTCGGTCCACCACGCTTTTCAGCACTAAACCATTCACTAACCGCTTTGGCGCTCGCCGGGTAATGCGGAGACTCACCAGCCCCCAGCAGAGCCCGTCCAATAAACAGGTGAGAGAAGCTATTGGCCAGCCCACAAAACACCTGAGCACTGGACCAGACAATTAATCCCCAACCCAACACCAGCCGAGCCCCCAATCGATCCAGAATGATGCCGATGGGCAGCTGAGAAAAGGCATAGACCAATGAAAATGCAGACATTAAAACGCCCATCCCGGCGGCGCTTATGTGTAGTTCTTCGCTGATCATCGAATTGGCAATAGACAATGCGCTGCGGTCGAGATTGTTGACCAGTCCTGCCAGAATCAACATCGACATCGTGGTGATCTGCATGGTGCGCAGCGAGGGATTGACGTTTGTCTGGTTAGTAAGATCGCGACTGATCGTCATAGAAACATCCTGTTCAGAGCGCAAATGCCACCAGGCGCCTGACTGAAATCAGGAAAGTTGATGGCTGCAGTTTAGAGGAAACGGATAACTGAAGAAGTAAAGGCGGGAGTTCAAAACGCCCGGCGACTTATCGCCGGACGTTGTCATCTGTATCAGCTGTTTTTGCGCCAGGTATCGCTGAGGGTATAACCCGTCGGGAAAGGATCACTTGGGTCCAGGACATACTGGTGGAAACCTGTAATCCAGGCCTGTCCACTGATCGTAGGTCGGATGCCCTGACGATCACCGACAGTGAGTGTTTCAACGATCTCACCGACGAATTCTGTGCTCAGAATCGATTCGTGGATGAATTTCTCTCCCTGCTTGATCTGGCCGCGTGCATGCATCACTGCAAGACGAGCACTGGTTCCTGTTCCGCAAGGTGAACGATCCAGCCGACCAGGAGAAACAATCACGCCGTTGCGCGAGCGCTTGCCCAGCGGATCGTCACGCAGAGGACCCGCGAATAGCGTCTGATTGATCGTGTGGATTTCCGGGAGTACCGGATGCACCGCAGGAATTTGTTCCGCTGCAGCAGCTTTTATCGTTTCGCCAACACTGACCAATGTCGCAGCTTCATCAGGAGTGATATCAAACCCAAGCGCCTGGGCGTCGGCCAAAACATAAATCATACCGCCATACGCGACATCGACCTTCATGGTCCCCAGGCCAGGCACCTCGATATGCTTGTCGAGAGCGAATACGAAGCATGGAACGTTGGAAAACTTAACGCTCAAGCATTTTCCGTTCTTACACTCTGCTTCGATTCGCACCAAACCACCT
This sequence comes from Pseudomonas sp. PGPPP1, assembly GCF_002255865.1. NCBI lineage: Bacteria > Pseudomonadati > Pseudomonadota > Gammaproteobacteria > Pseudomonadales > Pseudomonadaceae > Pseudomonas > Pseudomonas sp. PGPPP1. The sequence continues at coordinate 124,380 of NZ_NKIG01000008.1, forward strand.
GGAGCCTCAAGGGTCAGGCGGGTCACCGGCTCGACCATTGGGATCATGCCTGTTTCCAGCAGCGCCGTAACGGTGCAGATGGTATTCGTGCCTGACATCGGCGGATAGAACTCGGACTCCATGATGACAAAGCCCACATCCGCTTCAGGATGCGAAGACGGGAGTACCAGGTTGACGCATTGGGTCACGCTGCCGCGAGGCTCTTGCAGCAGGAACTTGCGCAGATCGTCGCCCTGAGTTTCGAGGTACTTCATCTTGTCGAAGATAGTCTGTCCCGGAACATCAAGCACGCCACCGGTAATGACATCGTTGCGCTCACCCGCAGCATGGACGCTAACGACATTGATCATTCGTTTAAAGTTCATAGGTCAACTTTCAGAAAAATGAGTGAAGTTCGACACAATGGGTCCCTTGGCAGCGCACTGCCAAGGGACAGCATCAATCTACAGTGTTCGGCAATACTGGTGTACGCGAGCCCATCTTGATGAAGGTCGACTTCACCTCGAGGAACTCGTTGAGAGCTTCCACACCGTTCTCGCGGCCATAACCACTTTGTTTGAAGCCACCAAAAGGCATCTGGACGGCGCCCTCCAGATAAGTGTTGACGAACACAGTACCGCTTTGCAGTTTCTGGGAGACTTTCAGTGCCTTGTCCACATCTTTGGTCCACAGACCATTCCCGAGACCGTATTCCGTGTCGTTGGCCAGCGCGATCGCCTGCTCAACAGTTTTGAAGGTAGTCACGGTCAACACTGGGCCGAAAATTTCTTCACGGAAAATACGATGCTGAGGCTTCACATCAGTGAAGATAGTCGGGCCGACAAAGTAACCGTTGCTGAGCTCACCGTCGATCAGACGCTGACCACCACAAACCAGCTTGGCACCTTCGCTCTTCCCAATCTCAATGTAGTTCAGCACGCTCTCCATGTGCTGGGCGTGGATTAGCGCACCGATCTGAGTATCTTTATTCAGTGGCAGACCAATCACTACTTTATTTGCGCGCTCGACCAACTTGGAAACGAACTCTTCAGCAACCGATTCTTCAATCAACAAGCGGGTACCCGCCACGCACTCCTCTCCTTGGTTGAGGATGACGCCAAAAAGCACACCATCGAGAGCTGCCTCCAGATCCGCGTCTGCAAAGACAACGTTCGCCGCTTTACCACCCAACTCAAGCGCCACACGAGTCAAATCTGAAGCTGCCGTCGCTGCGATTTGCTTACCTACCCGAGTAGACCCGGTGAAGGAAATCATCGATACATTCGGGTGACGGGTCAGACGCTCACCCACTACTGCGCCACGACCGGTAACAATGTTGATCAAGCCATCAGGGAAGCCAGCTTCCTTGGCCAGTTTGGCGACTTCGAGCGCGGTCCCAGAGGTCAGTTCAGAAGGCTTGATCACAACTGGACATCCAGCGGCCAGCGCGTAAGGCAACTTCTGGAACAGGCACACCATCGGGAAGTTCCAAGGCACGATCAAACCGACCACACCCCGCGCTTCGCGAGTAACCAGGGCCAGCTTGTCTTCACCAAGATGGTTGTAAGCCTCGCCTTTGATCTGCCACGCCAACGAAGCAGCAAAACGAGTTAGTTCAGCGGACCACAGCACTTCACCCTTTGCATAGCCAATTGGCTTGCCGACTTCCTCTGCCTCAATTACAGCAAGACGATCAGCGTCGCGCTCAATCAGATCAGCCAATTTGTTCAGCAGTTTGGCGCGCTCGGAACCGGCCACATTGGACCAGGCTCCAGACTCATGCAGCCTGTGCGCATGCTCAACGGCAACATCCACATCGTGTTCGTTACCAACAGCAAATTTTGCCAGCGAACCATTGTGTGCAGGAGAGAACCGCTCAATGTACTGACCAGTGGCCGGGACTTGAGTGGCGCCATTGATCCAGTGTTCATAAAGTCTGGTCATTTGATTCATCCTAATTCGGTGCAGTTAGTTATTTGCCAACAACGATTGGCTTGAGTATGCGTGGGAAGATCTCGGTGATCTTGCCAGTCTGGTCGATAGGCGCTGCAAGAGAGGTACTGATCACAATCACCTGATTGGGATCGCTGAACTCGGTTGTCCAAATACCTACGATGCCGCCATGATCAACTAGCTTTGCCGCCTTCAACTGTTCAATGACTTCACCGACTCCGCCTGGACTACAGCTGTATGTGTGCTGGTAGCATGCGCCCGCCAATGCTTCACAGGAAGCATCGACAACGGGGTTGAGAACCTGCAGAAACTGTCGTGTGATCTGTGGAGCAGCACGGGGCAAAAAATCGTTGCGCCATGCATCGACTTTCATCAGCTCCGCACGCTTTTGCGTACGATCATTCAACGATGAATAACGCCAAAGGTGGATAAAGCGAACTTCATCACCCAGTGAAATACTCCAAAGTCCTCGCAGTACGCCATAGTCATCCCGGCGCGTCGGCAAGCAGATATCCTCAAACAATGGCCAATACACATCCCAATAAGCCTTTTTGAAAACGTACTCTCTAAGCTCATCAATCATCGCGGCATCCTCACCAAGCGGTATAACCGCCATCGACAGTAAACATGGCTCCGGTAGCAAAGCTGGATTCATTGGACGCTAGGAAAAGGATTACATTTGCGATGTCGACAGGTTCGCCCATCTTGTTCAAAGGAGACCTCGCTTCAAGACCTTTTTTGAACGCTACAGGGTCCGGAACACTTTCAAAAATCTTGTCGTAGTAGCTCGAAGCAATAACACCGGGAGCGACACTGTTAACTCGAACGCCCTCTAACGCATGGTCAAGCGCCATAGCGCGCGTCAGCGCAGCAACGCCACCCTTGGCCGCAACATAGGCTGCACGATCCTTGATACCGACGACGGAAATTGTCGAGGCCAGGTTCACAACAGCCCCACCGCCACGACGGATAATTTCAGGTATGGCGTATTTGGAGCAAAGAAACACTCCCTTGAGATTGACGTCTATAACCTGATCCCAAATATCCTCTTCAACAGTAACAACGGTGCCCAAAGTGCCAAACCCCGCATTGTTGACCAGAATATCCAGGCCTCCAAAATGAGCAACGGCCTGTTCAACCATAGCTTTGACTTCCGAGGACTTGGACACGTCCGCCTGAACGGCATAGGCTTGCTCACCGATAGCGCTCGCAACACTACGTGCCAACTCGATATCTCGGTCAGCGACGACAACTTTGGCGCCTTCACTAGCAAAAAGCTTGGCCGTTGCCTCACCAATGCCCGCACCAGCACCGGTAATCAATGCAATTTTGTTTTGAAGTCTCATGTTTAAACTCTGAAAATGAGTACATCCGACGCATGGAGGCCGTCTAGACGGCTCCCATAAACGTTATCTGTTCAAGCAGGCTGATAATATTTAGCGGACGTTTTTGGTAGCTTCTGACCACGAATGTCGTCCGCGATCTTCTCCGCCATCATGATCACTGGAGCATTGAGGTTGCCGCTGACAATCTCAGGCATAATCGAAGCGTCGACGACTCTCAGGTTCTCGATACCGTGCACCCGCCCTTGCGCATCAACCACACTTTTCTCGTCGGTCCCCATACGACATGTGCAGCAAGGGTGGTAGTTCGTACCTGCCAAACCACGCAGTGCTTCAAGAATTTGCTCATCCGTTTGGACGGCAGGCCCCGGCGTCACTTCTTCACCGCGATACGCGTCCCATGCGGGCTGAGAAACCACATGGCGAATCGCTCTGACTGCCGCGATGGCGTCATCCTTGTCCTCTTGAGTGGACAGGAAGTTGAAACCGAACTTCGGCGCAGCCAGTGGATCAGCAGACCCCAACCACACTCGCCCCGTACTAGTGGGGCGCATCAAACTGAAGAAGTACTGAAAGCCGTTTTCCAGCTTGACGCTACCATGCTGGAACTCACCCAGCATCGGGATGAATTCGAACTGAACGTTCGGTACCTTGACGTTTTCGTTGGTACGGATGAATGCGCCAACCTCAAAGAAGTTGGTGGCGCCCAAACCTTTTTTGAAGAGCGTCCACATTGCGCCCAGCTTGAGTTTTCCAATAGGGGTCAGTTGCTTGGCGATCGACACGTTTTGAGTGGCGCGATACTGGACTGGTGCAGCGACGTGATCTTTCATGCCCTCCCCAACACCGGGAAGATCTACAACACACTTGATGTCAAACTCGGCCAAGTGCTTGGCATTACCGACTCCAGAGAGCATCAGTATATGAGGCGAATGGATTGCCCCCGCGCACAGTATCGCTTCGTTGTTGATGACTGCATCGTGTGATTTGCCATCGCGAAGAAAGTGTACCTTCACTGCGCGCTTGCCCCGGAACTCGATACGGGTTACCTGAGCCTTGTCGCATACATGGAGGTTTTCCCTGGCTTTGTAAGGGTGGATATATGCCTGCGAGGTACTCCAGCGGATACCTTTGTGAACGTTACGCTGGGTAATGTGCACACCTTCCTGACGGTAACCGTTGTGGTCCTTGATGTACGGATAACCAGCCTGCACTCCCGCCTCCAGGAAAGCTTTATACAGCGGGTTATCAGCCTTGCAGGTTTGGATATGCATAGGGCCTCTATCGCCACGGTAGTCATCGCCACCCTGGTCGAATGTTTCGGCCTTGCGAAAGTAAGGCAGACACTCGTCGTAACTCCAACCTTTGAGGCCCATCGCTCCCCAGTTGTCGTAGTCCCAAGGATTACCACGAACCCAGTTCATACCATTAATGGAGGACGAGCCACCGAGGACGCGGCCACGAGCTTCATAAATGGTGCGATCACCCAGTTCCTTCTCAGGCTCGGAATGTATGTACCAGTTGAAACGGTCATTCATCAAAGGGAAGCCGAGCGCTGCCGGCATGTTGATGTAGATGCTTTTGTCAGAAGGGCCTGCCTCCAGCATTAATACTGATTTTTTACCGTCTTCGGAAAGTCGACCAGCTATCACACTGCCCGCAGAGCCAGAACCAATGACAATGTAGTCGTATGAGCTAGAGACTTGTCGACCGTTGATATCACGCATGATTTCACCTGAGGTACAAAGCGCCACCTGAACGTAGCGACTGTAATCGTTTACAAAACAATCTGCAGAATAACAAAAATAATCACCATTGGAAGACGATTACAAAATATTCTACGGCTGGTATGCATTAGTCGAAGCAGCATCCGTGCCAACAACATCCTCCGCCTCTCAGATCGATCCTAGGCGCCTACGACGGGGATTTCCCTCTAAACGACGCCCTTCGATAGGTCAGTAAATTTGTTACCGCCGCATGATGGTGCGTATAAAAGTAACAAGCACTGAAAATGATTACATCGAAGGAGCCCGGTTTACGATCCTCAACGATAGCCCTTCAAAACCATCCAGACTGATAGTCATCTCTCCATTTTCAGTGAGATCGCCTTCCAGCCGCTCGTTGATCATATCTACGACCGGACCAGGACTGATGCCGGGCAGATGCAACACCTCAGTCAGAGGATTGGGCCCGAAATTCAATGCCGTTATCTGGATACCCTTGCCGGCCGGCAGCTCATGAACCATAAGTAGCAGGGCCGGACTCACTACATCAGGAATGAGAATCTGCCGGCTTGCCGCTATAGCATACGACTGTCGCACAGCCAGGATTTTTTTGACCATGGAAGCAAACGAATCAGGATTCTCGAGCTGGCTACTCAGACTTCCATACAACGATTTAGCCCGCGGCATGCCGTGGTCAGAAATGCTGGCCTTAGGATTCAGATCGGCCAAATCATAAGCGCCTCGATGAATCCACCGCGTGTCACCATCAAGCATCATTTCAGCTACCAACTCCGCAGACAGCGGTAGTGCTCCAACCAAATCCCATCCCGACAGAGCAAACACGCCGGGCTGCATAGCGTTGTACATAACTAGAAGTAAGTGAATTTTCTGAATCAAGCTACGATCCGACTCATCGATCAAGCCAAGATCCTTAATACCCAATGCCGCAGTAATGATGCTGACCGTTGTACATGACACGCCATTGGTAACGAACTTCAAATTATAGGGAGCATGCTCCCCCGCGAGGCGCTCGTACATTTCCTCGCGAATGTGTTCTCGCAGAATACTGCCAGGGAAGGTTTGTCCCTTATACATATAAATATCATGGGCATGGAGGGTCCAGAAATGTACGAGCTCCAAGGTCAATTCGTCGTGGTTTTGCAACGCGTGTATTAGCGAGGCCGGGTCGATTTTGAACTCATGCATTTGATGAAGCATCAGCCGCAAAAACTCTGTATCCCCAGTCAGTAGGGCATGCTGATAGGCCGGCCGAGTAATAAAGTCATACGAAAGGTCCGCGCCACCTTGGGACATGGCCGCGATGTCATCCAGTGTCAAGTTTAGCTCCTGAAAACTGAAGCCGCCTACTTTTCGAATCATTCCACCCAACAGTTGATTCCCAGTAACCGATAAAGGGTGGCTTTCAGACCAGGCCGTACCACTCATGCGACGCTCTACACCAAGGAAACCGTTAGCATCCAGACGCAGCATTCGCGCGCCCAACACATCGACGGCATGCAGCGCGTCACCAATAATAAGCTGCTGAGCGGCGAAAGAAGGATCAAGCCAATTCAACGAGGGCTGACCTTCTTTGAAGTAATGGAGGTAAACCCAACGCCTGATCCTACCGTCAACGCCCACAATGGGCCCAGTTGCGCTCCAGTCAGTTTCCTTCACCCCGGGCTCAAAAAAAATAACCCTCTGTAGCTGGCCGACTATGTAGTGCTTCTCCCTCAGCTCATCAACTATCGCTGGAGTGAGATTAAACGCATCCCTCCCCTCTGGCACGTCAGGGAGTAGAGTCCAATCTTCCTCCTTAATTTCAATCATGTGGTAGATACCGGGGTAATCCCCATAAGCCATTTCCGCCAAGCGAAAATCGGCCCCCTTACCTGTGTGCGAGGGAATAGAGTCATCGATGGTTACCGCGTTATGTGCCGAGGCGATACGGCTCAAATTAATCAGTTGCGCTTCGCTGCCATAGCGCGGATCAATTTCGAAGCTGATGCGGTCAAAGTTCCCATCGACACTTGGGGTCTGATTACGTCCACTCAGACCACCGGCACGCTTCAATGGCCCCGTGTGAATTCCCTGAACACCAATTTCCGATAATCCCTGCCAGAGCTTCTCATTCCCCAGAGCTTGCAAAACTGAATTTCCCTCTTCCGTGATAATGGCATCGGGATAAACAGTAAGCCACACAGAAGCGGCGGCTATAGCATCTCGAGGGCGTCCTACCGCATAAGGATGCATCCACTGTCTCGACTGCCCCGAATACAAGCGAGCGCGGTCTCTGGCCGCTTTAAGCATTGACTGACCGACCAACCAATCTACGTAGTGTTTTTCATGAGTCAAAGGAAAGCCTCCTATTGATGACGGATAATTCCGGATAACCTTCGGAGTCGCTCAGGTATCGCCCCATAGGAAATGAGAGTGGCACCTCAATGTAATCGTTCGCATTTTTTTGATGCGGCAATGTTCTGAATACAGCAAAATCCTATTAATCCAAGTCAGCGCTAGGGCTTCGGCTCCTGATGCGGTCGAAATTTTGTCGTGTCAAGCGTCATGCACCTGCATCGATGCCAGATAAATTGACCGCTGCACGAGACTCCATGAATCAAGGGGATTGTTTGTGAGCACCACTCGAAAGTCATTGCCTCGTGTCAACGTGACGGACGTCGCCAAGGCCGCAGGCGTCTCCGTTGCAACGGTTTCTCGTAGCTTCAACTTGCCTCATCACGTACGTGACGATGTTCGCGAAAAAGTACTGCTGGTAGCCAGCAAGATGGGTTACACACCCAACTCTGCCGCCAAAGCATTGCGCATGCGCAAAACCAATGTCATTGGCGCGATCATTCCGACGCTAGACCATTCTATCTACGCCACGATGATCAACAGCTTCCAGGACAAACTGGCCGAATATGGCTATGTCGTTTATGTCTTGAGCTGCGGATTCGATTCGGGAGCCATTTACGAAAAAGTTAAATTGCTGGTCGAGCGTGGAGCCGAAGCGCTATTGGTCGTGGGTGATATCGCAGATCCGGAACTCACTCACTACCTCAAAGACTATCGAATGCCGGTGGTCTGCACTTATTCGTATTTTACGGACAAAGCCTTCCCCTTCATTGGCTTCGACAACTACGCCGCTACCAAGCAACTCATAGAATATCTGCTGGGCCTGGGACATCGGCACATGGCCATGCTAACGGGCCCAATCAAAGGCAATGACCGACAACAAGCGCGCCATAAGGCTTTTACGGACACGTTGGCGGCCTGCAAAGACGAATGCAGTCACGCCGTATATGAGAGCGTAGAGGGTTACACGATTGAATTCGGTGAGCGGACCCTGCGACGGATTCGCTTGGAGTCACCTCAAACCACAGCTGTGATCTGCAACAGCGACGTCATCGCTTTTGGCGTGCTCTCGGCATGCAAAAAATTGGGCATCAACATTCCACTAGAAATGTCCGTCGTCGGCTATGACAACCTAGAGTTTGCGGCATACCTTGATCCTCCGCTTACCACACTGGCGATCCCCGCAAGTGAAATGGGGCTACGAAGCGCAGAGGCGTTGATCTCAAACCTCAAAAATGGCTCGGAAATTCAGCCTGTACTTCTCGGCACGCAGTTAATGATTCGCCAATCCAGCCACTCGATCTAAACATTTTTACTGCAGATGGAACGCGCGGTTAGCGGACGAGATCTGCCGCGCAAGCTCCACTCCCCGGCCCCTTTCGTCCGCGCGGAGTGAATACCCAGCATGGCGCTCCGGCAGGGGCGGGCGGCGAGCAAATGCCTGTTACCGATACGCCACTTACTCGTTACTCATGCTGATCAAAGGTCACCTTTGGCGCATTACCTTTTTTGGTATTGCTACATGATCTCCCGCACCACATTTATCTTGCGCTACCTATCTTACTGACTTAGTTGATTTTTCTGAATAGTTTCGTCGAAAAACCTGCTCTACGTTGCGACTGGCACAAATACTGCTTATCTCTCTGTAATTGTTTACATCGAGCAGGAGTACGTACAATGCACAGCTTGAATTACGCAGTCGGACAAATGACAAAACTCCACGTCTCGACTATTCATCTCGACGAGAGTCCTCATTGCCCCCCCTCCTCCACTAACGACAAGCGTCAGATACAGGCATTTGCTTGGATGATGTTTGCGTTGATCGCAGGCCCTATGGGGCTCTGGCTTGCGGACGTTTCGTTCAGATAGAACAAAGCATTTCCGAGCTGGCTCGGTGAACTCCCACTCCCTTTTAAGGCGACCATTGGCTTGATAAAGACGCGGTCGCCTCCCGTTCGATCCGTTTGCCATTACACCTGGTCTTGATCTGTGCCTGGGGTTGAGACGTCTGAAACGGTGCCCACAACAGACTTGATTGGCTGCGAACTTCCAACGTCTTGATTACCTTATCCGCTCTGACTTTTCCTGACTCTCAGGAAATAGCTGCTAAAAATAATGAAATCGTTTACAGCGATCAACTCAAAAAAACTAAACCGTATGCTCCACAACAAATAAAACCGCTTATCCCGACATCAATAATCTGCCCTCTCCATCAAACAAAAACCATTACGGTACGGGAAGATACTCATGATGAATAAAGGGACGCTCACATCCTCCTCGCACACGCTGCGCAAAGCGATCATCGCCGCGGCCATAGGCAATTTCATTACCTGGTTCAAATATGCCTCCTACGGTTTTCTCGCCGTTATTCTTGGACGAGTCTTTTTTTTCCCGTCAGCACTGCATAGGCAAGTCTTCAGGCAACGTTCGCCGCCTTCGGTATTTCATTTCTAATGGCCCCACTGGGAGCTTTGTTTTTCGGCAGGCTTGGGGACTGCCTCGGCCGTAAAGTATTTATCCAAACGGGCGACTATGGCGTGCACAGCAGCGTCATTCTTGTTGCCGGGTACCGGGCCCGCCAATACCTATACATTGGCTAACTTCTTCAAATTGGTACGAAGACTTGCACAAAAAACAAAACAAAGAGGTTTAATAAATGCCTTACTTTCATGAAGACAAAAATAGTTATTATTATCGCCATTGGGACTGCGATAAGCCTCGGGCATCAATTCTTCTGTTACATGGGTTCGGCGAACACACTGGGCACTATCACCGTTTCGCGGCAGCGCTGGTTCATGCCAATTTTGAAGTGTGGGCATTGGATCATATCGGTCACGGAATGACAGCAGGCACGCCTGGGCAGTTCGAGTCTATCAATCAATTGGCCGATAACGCCAAGTCGCTGGCGAACTTCATCCAAGGCCTCAGCCCTGAATTACCGCTTATCTTGTGCGGCCATTCTCTCGGGGGCGTAACTGCAGCAACCCTAGCTATTGAGCTTGGGCAAAGATCGAGCGGCCTGATTTTAACCGGAACTCCGTTTGAGGGCCTTCCGGTAATTGACGCATCGATTGAAGTGATCATGTCCTGCGACTCAGCTTATTTAGATGCACTGAAGCATGACCCACTTAAGTTCGATTCTGGCCCTGCAGAACCTAATCTTTGGAAAGTGATCAGCCAACAGACGGTGACACTTCGAATCGGTCTGGCGAAACTTCATACACCTACACTACTGATTAACGGCGAACATGATGTGTTTGCACCACCAGAACTGGCACGGGCATGGGCGAAAAAAATGCCAAACGCTAAAGCATTGGAAATTCCCGGTGGCTATCACGATATCCCAAATGATTCGGCTCATCGCCAAGTAATAAATTACATCATTTTGGCCGTCGAAGACTGGTTACACATGGCCTCGCTTAAGGGCTCACAAGTTCCAGCACACCCTGCTATTTCCTGAACATCAACGTTACAATAACTCGCTGAAAAATTTCGTAGATTCCAAGCTCGTAACGCTGTATTAGCGTTATGAGCCTATTAGCAATGCCGTTCTTCGCATAACAGCTGTTCGCGCTGGGCGCTTAATCTATCGCATCAACATTCGTATAGTGGTCTCGCCGAGGGGCGCCAGACGCTTGGCACCCGTTGGATCAAACGATGATCAAAGGTGAAACCGTGAATACTGAATTCAAGCCTGTAACCGGCACAGAATTACCAACCCATGAACTGGAAGCCCAATATTTCGAGTACAGCAAAGCTGCCAATCCAATCAGCGCAAATCTTATAACCCGAATTCCTTATCACAGCTTCCCTGCGTCACTCCATGACTCTGGGGCTTCGCGTTTATTGCCGTTAGATTTGAGCGGAGCTCTAGGCTGTGATGGTCCGGCTACAGGTCCTGGTTTATGTGCCAACTTTATCCGCCTCAATGCTGGAGACGCATTGACCTTGACACCGAACGCGACGTCACAGGTGCTCTATGTTATCGCGGGCAGTGGCAGCTTGACTCAAGGTCAGCACCATTTTGAATGGAACAAAGGATGTTTCATCGCGCTTCCGGGTATGAATGCTACCGAGCTCAAGGCCACACAAGATGCTCGCTTTTACTACGTACATGACGAACCGCTGCTGCGTTATCTGGGTGTTACTCGCACGGAGGATCGTTTCAGTGCCACGCTCTACCCTGCCGAGGTAGCCAATGCCAAATTGCGCGAAGCCGCTGAAGACCCACGTGCCCAGGACAGAAGTCGAATAAGCATATTACTTGGCAATAGTAATTTCCCCCAGACCCGCACCGTAACTCACGTGCTCTGGGCCATGTATGGAATTTTGCCGTCAGGTTCGATTCAGAAACCCCACCGCCATCAGTCGATAGCATTAGACTTCATCATCGATTGCCCTGATGGTTGCTACACATTAGTCGGTACGGAGCTTGATGCAAATGGTCAGATCCGAAATCCAACTCGCGTCGATTGGACACCCGGTCTTGCATTCGTGACCCCACCAGGTTACTGGCACGCTCACTTCAACGAGTCGGATAGCGAAGCATTTTTGATCCCCATACAAGATGCGGGACTGCAGACGCACTTGCGCTCTTTGGATATTCGTTTCAGTTAACACCGTCGAACCTGCGTGGCGATCAAATCATCACGCAGCATTCATCTCTGCCAGTATGGCAGTTCGCCGATATGCTGAATCATAAAGTCGATGAAGCAACGCACCTTCGAAGACACAATTCGCTTAGGTGGATACACAAACCACAGCGAAGAAGTGACCTGCGAAAACTGAGGCTCCCATTGCGGCAGCCACCTGACGAGCCGTCCTTCACGCAAGCTTTGAGCTACCAGCCAATCCGGCAGAAACGCCACACCTAGACCTTGTTCGGCAGCGATGAGCTGCGCGTCCAGATCGTTAGTGCGCATATTCCCCTTCAAGGTTATGTGCACCCGCTCGGCAGCTCGAATAAGTATGATCTCGTCGGAGTGATGGGAGTGGAGAATTGCTGCCCCGTCCATCAATGCTTTCGGACTATCCGGCTCTTTGTTTTGAACTGCGAACCCAGGGCTTACGCATATCACAACCCGCTCTTCAGCCAGCTTGCGAGCTTTAAGACTTGAGTCAACTAACACACCAATTCGAATTGCAAGGTCTACACCTGACTTGATCAGGTTGACCTGCGACTCTTCTAAGGTTATCTCGACCTTGATTTGCGGATGAGCAATGAAAAAGTCACGAAGAAAGGGAAATATATGATGCCTGCAGAATGCGGGGGGAGCGTTCAACTTCAAAACACCGCGCGGCTCCATATTCAACGCTGAAGTTGCTGCTTTGGCTTCCTCCAGTCCATTGAGCACGTTACGAGCATGGAGAAGGAAAGTTTCACCTCCCTCAGTCAGATGCAATGTTCGTGTCGAGCGATTGAACAGAGCGATGCCTAAATCCTGCTCCAGCTCTTTGATATAGCGAGACACTGTTGAAGCCTTGATGCCCAACCGTTCAGCAGCATGTGAAAAGTTATTTTTGTCAGCAGCCTCAACAAAAGCCGTCAGTGCCGCGAAATAGTCCAAGAAATACCTCACTGGGTTAACCAGTGCCAGTTATATCCTAACGGATGACACTGGCACCTCAACGTACCATTTTATGAGCAAAGTGACTGCGTACGGCGAAGCTCAATAACTTGACGATCGATTCGAGTTTTCCGTAGATGGCTACTCATGAGCAACAGGAATGCCACTGTCGGAACAACCATCGCAATTTTTAACCCCACACTCTCAGATAAGAAACCTATAAGAATAGGTGCAAGTAAAAAACCGATGTAGCCCATAGTGCCATTCATTGCTAAACCCAGACCTGGCGTCCCCGGAAAAGCACGGCTAGCCTGACTGTATAAAAGCGGTGTCATATTGGAGAGCCCTAGACCCACGGCAATGAAACCCACAATGGACATCGTTGGTTGAGGGAAGATGATTGCTACGATCAACCCAAGTGCGCCCAAAGCCCCTGAAACCGTCAACAGCCAATTAATCCCAAAACGGCGGATCAAGAAATCTCCAGCCAATCGTCCGATCGCCATAGCAAGACTAAACGCACCGAAAGCAAAAGCGGCGATATTGGTACTAGTGTGGCTGACATCAATTAGGTAAAGCGAACTCCAGTCGATCAGCGTGCGTTCGATAAACAAAGACAAAAAGGTCAAGCCAGCGATGCAAATTAGCGCACGATTCGGCCAGGAGAAACCCTTCAAAATAGCGGTAGACTTATTGTCTTTAAGCTTGGGCTGAAGATTGCCCAAAAATCTTGCGGCGACCAGCGTAATACCGCCCATCAGTACTCCAGCTAGCGAAAGACACTGAAGAAGTCCCAGCTTATTTGACAGCAACGTAGCTACGGTGGATGCGCCCGCTAGCCCACCGATACTAAAGACTGCGTGAAAGGACGACATCATCGGCCGGCCGCGGTCGGCTTCAATTATCGCTCCATGAGTATTCATCGATATATCGAGAATACTATTTGCGACTCCCAACAAGAAAATCGCTATAGAAAGGCTAACTACAGTGTTAACTAATGCGCACATAGGGACTACGAATGCGACCAGCAAGCCACCTAGTAATAAAGTGTTGCGACTTCCCAAACGCGTAACAAGCGCACCTGCTAGATACATTGTCAGCATGGTTCCCGCCGCAAATGCACTTAAGGCAAAACCCAACTCTTGATCGGAAAGAGCTAGCGCCTGTTTCATACCAGGAATATTCGTCGCCCAGATAGCCAGCACCATTCCGTTGGCAAAAAAAATTGCGGAGGTAGCAATCCTCGCGCGTCGTAGAACTTTGGAATAAAACATCAACACCTCGCAGATTGTTTTTCTTATAGCGACAGTTATCAAAGCACTGTCTTTCGAACAGATAAACTAAACAATATCTATTAGCAAAAAATCTGAAACTGCGCTCTATACGCGCGGGCCGCTTAGCGCGTGACGGAGCCGCATAAATCGTTCCAGTTCAAAGGATCACAAGTCATGTTTTTTTATTCGATGGCATGTCCGAAAAAAGCTCGATCGAAACAATCATTAAAGGCACGCACGGCATTCTCTCCCTGAGAACCATTTTTACTGGAGAGACATCACAATACCAACTTGTAATCGATTACATTTTAAAAAACAAGCAAAATCCTTGGGAAGAGCTTACCGTGAAATTGTGGCTGAACGAATAGGCAGATGAGGAAGAACAACTGGCGAGCCATTAGAAAAAATAGCCCGCTAGCCGATCGCTTTTTACCAGGCGGTGTAGCCACCGTCTACAGTGAACATTGCACCAGTCGCGAAGCTGGAATCATCAGATGAGAGGAACAGGATCATATTGGCAATATCGATAGGCTCGCCCATTTTATTCAACGGCGAGCGAGCTTCCAGCCCCTTCTTGAATGCCACAGGATCTGGAACACTTTCGAAGATCTTATCGTAGTAACTTGATGCGATAACCCCTGGCGCGACGCTATTGACTCGCACACCTTCTAAAGCGTGATCAAGCGCCATAGCCCGAGTCAATGCAGCGACGCCACCTTTGGCTGCAACGTAAGCGGCGCGGTCCTTGATCCCCACAACGGAAATGGTCGATGCCAGGTTCACTACCGCTCCCCCGCCGCCGCGCACGATTTCAGGGATTGCAAACTTGGAGCAGAGGAACACGCCCTTAAGGTTTACGTCGATAACTTGATCCCACGTATCCTCGTCGACAGTCACCACCGTTCCCAAGGTACCGAAACCGGCGTTGTTGACCAAAATGTCCAGACCGCCAAAATGCGCGACGGTTTTTTCGACCATAGCCTTAACTTGCGCTGTGATAGCGACATCGACTTGAACGGCCAACGCTTGTGGCCCAATGGACTCCGCAACCGCGAGCGCCAATTCGATATTACGGTCGGCTACAACGACTTTAGCCCCCTCCTGGGCAAAAAGACGAGCGGTAGCCTCGCCGATACCTGCGCCAGCACCGGTTATGAGCGCGACTTTGTCTTTCAGTTTCATTTTGAAGATTCCTCATTGTTCAATTCTATACGTCTAGCAATCTGAGTCTCTTGGATACCTTGAAACTGCACTGGTAATCCCCTTGCTCCACTCGTCTACTGCCTCTCCGGCGACCTTAACTGCGCATCACGCCACCAAATAGCAGGCTCGTAAACGATTACAAAGCCACGAGTACAATACCAAAATTCTTGATGACGTGGTGCATCAGCTTTTTCGAAGGATTAGAAATGGAGCTTCAAGCTGCCTGACGCAACGTTGGCAAGTGATGAGAGGCTTTATAACGGGCATAACCGACATAAAGCGCTGCAGGAACGATCAAAGCAGGAATCCAGCTCATGTCTGCGCCGATCATCTTGGCGAAATAGCTGTGATAGAACGACATGTCCATGAATGGGACAGTGGACGCTACGCCGATCAGGAAGATGATCATCGTGGACACATTGTATTTACCGTAACTCCCGTTCACATCGTACATATCGGCAACGACGTATTTTCCTTTCTTGACCAGGTAATAGTCAGCGAGATTGATCGCACTCCAAGGTACCAGGAAATAGACCTGAGCAATCAGGATGTCAGCGAAGTAAGCGTTAAAGTCATATTGCGTTGCAACAGCGATTAACGTGGCGGCGGCAGCTGACAGCCCCATCACGATAAATTTCGTCTTGCGACTGATTCGAGTCATCCCATGCATACCGGAAATGATCGTCATCGCCGACATGTAGGCGCTGTACAGATTCAACGAGTTGATTTCCAGAACACCGAGCACCACTATGACCATCGCGACTTTTGACCATGGACCAAAAAAGCTGGCGATTGCATTGCCTGGGTTGGTCGTCACATCAGTGAACATGGTCGCCAACACGGCACCGAGGAGCATGACCAATCCTGCGCCCAGCAAGTTACCCATGTAGCTGAACCAGAACGTTTGCTTGCTGGAAATATTCGCCGGCAGATAGCGGGAATAATCAGCGACGTATGGACCAAAGCCCAATGTCCAAGACGCCGCCTGGGTAACTGTCAAGGCAAACGCCGCCAGAGTGAAACCTTGGCCGAGGTCCATTGCCCCCACAGGCAGAGGATGCTGCAGAGCCAGGTAAGCCACCACCAGAAAGATGATCCCTGACAATGCAGACATGATTGCCCCGAGTCGGTGGATGAGCTCATAACCGATGAAACCGATAATGAACGAGACGAGCCCAAACAAAACGATAGCTGTGTTATCGCCCACATCCAGAAAGACCTTGATAGCGTCACGCATCACAACGCCATTTGCCGCAGTAAACAGAATGAATGAGATGTAGTTGATCAAGAGTGGGAAACCAGCTCCCAGCACGCCGAATTGAGCGCGACTCTGAATCATCTGCGGAATGCCGAGATGAGGACCTTGGGTCGAGTGAGCAGCCATAAAAATGGTGCCGATAACACAGCCCAAAACCAGAGCGATGCACGTCCAAGCCAGGCTCAGCCCCGCAACAATGCCTAGGGTACCTACCACAAGAGTGGTCACCTGCATATTGGCACTAAACCAGATTGTAAAGAGACGCCGCGGGTGACCGTAGCGCTCCGACATAGGAACGAATTCAATGCTTCTTTTTTCGATGTCCATCGTTGGCCTCTCTATGGGCGCGCAGTTCGATTATTGTTGTGCGAACCGCGGTGGAGCTCTCATCATCGAGAACGGTTATAAATCGAATCTCGTCATGTAAAGGATTACATTCCGACCTACAAAAAATATGTCAAATGTACTTAACGCGCTTTTGATCTCTAAAAGCATCAGTAGCCCTACCTCTCCCCTGGCCACGCATCGACAATCAACACACCCTGTAAAGGATTACAAAGCAGTGTTCATGCCAGTATTGCCAAATAGACAAGCGACACGCCTAAACCGCAGATAGCCCGCATCAAACGCCCCATGCGCCATGAGGTGTACCGCCATCATTCGGAACACTTGTCTGCTTTAGTAACACTCCTCGTTTCCCAACGTCACACGTAGTCGTTTTAAAACGGTGCAAAAAAGTGCCCGCATGTCCAAAAATAGGGCGTTCTTCATCTCCTGAATCTGCCCTGGCAAAATTTTCGTGTCCGGTCGCTCTTTCACGTGCTCACCTCCATCCCTCAAGCCGAAGGGTGGCAAGCACCAATCGCTGCTCCTCACTTTCTATATCTTTGAGGTTTTCGCAAATGCTTTGAATATGCGCTGTGGCTGCCTTACGGGCTTGCTCGGGTAAGCGGCCGGTGACTGCGTTGTAGAGTCGGGCGTGCTGACGGTCAATCTGACGCTTTTGTGGCTCCCGGTGATAAAGATTATTGACCGAGGCAAATACCGAACTGAGCAGTAGATCAGTCAGCGAACGAAGGGTCTGCACTAATACCGGATTATGTGACGCCTCACAGATCGCGAGATGAAAGGCATGATCGAGCCGCGCATGTACTGATGCTTCGAGTGACTGCGAATGTGCCGCAACTAATGCCTCATAACTGCGGGTGATTAATATGAAGTCAGCTTCGGTGCCACGCAACGCAGCCAATCGAGCAGACTCCCCCTCCAATAAACTACGCACCTCGAACAGATCATAAAGGGTGCGTGGTTGTGAACTGAACAGGTGCATCAGCGGAGAGCTTGCTGGATGGGCGGACAGTTGAGCAACGTACGACCCCTTGCCATGCGCGGTCTCGATTATCCCTCTGGCGCGAAGCAACTTCAGACCTTCACGTAAAGCATTGCGGGAAACCCCGAGCTTTTCTGTCAGGCGCCGTTCAGACGGCAATATCTGACCGTTTTTCAAAATGCCATCAACGATTAAGCGCTCAATGCGCTGACACACTACATCCGCGACTTGGGGCGCACGTTCAGATTCAAAGCCGTCCATTCGACCTCCAACTGGTAGTACCAGTTAAAAAAACAAAACCAACAAGAAATAAAACAACTTATAACTTATTGATATTATTACTAATTATAAGATAAAAGCTCATCACGTATAGAAAAAACTGGTTCTACCAGTCCTGCGACTCATGGACAGTAATACCTCTGTGGCCAATGATGCAAGTCGCTCGTTCCTGAAGGAACAGCCTTCTAATAAAAACAACAAAGGGTCGTCAGCCTACCCATGAATATTCTCTACGACGAACGCGTCGACGGTGTATTAACAACCATCGATAAGGTCGAGTTCCTTCGGACTCTGCGCGAGCACTTACCTGAGTTGGAGATCCTCCACCTCGAGGAGGAACTTAAACCCTACGAATGTGATGGTCTGTCCGCCTACCGCACAACACCAATGCTGGTGGCACTGCCACAGCATATTGAGCAGGTAGAAACCTTACTCAGGCTCTGCCGCGAGCGAAAAATCCCGGTGGTAGCTCGAGGTGCCGGCACAGGGCTTTCAGGGGGCGCCTTGCCGTTAGAAAAAGGCGTGTTACTGGTGATGGCGCGATTCAACCAAATCCTCGAAATTGATCCCGCCGCGCGCTTTGCCCGTGTCCAGCCTGGTGTGCGCAATCTGGCGATTTCCCAAGCCGCGGCCCCCTTTGGTTTGTACTACGCACCAGATCCCTCCTCACAAATTGCCTGCTCAATCGGTGGCAATGTTGCCGAGAATGCCGGCGGAGTCCATTGCCTCAAATATGGCCTGACCGTGCATAACCTGCTGAAGGTAGACATCCTTACCGTCGAAGGCGAGCGTATGACGCTCGGCTCCGACGCACTGGACTCTCCGGGCTTCGACTTGTTAGCGCTATTCACCGGATCCGAAGGCATGCTCGGCATCATTACCGAGGTTACGGTCAAGCTCCTACCCAAGCCACAAGTGGCAAAAGTACTGCTTGCCAGTTTCGACTCCGTGGAAAAGGCCGGGCGTGCTGTAGGCGACATAATCGCCGCGGGCATTATTCCTGGCGGCCTGGAGATGATGGACAACCTGGCTATTCGCGCCGCCGAGGACTTCATCCACGCCGGTTATCCGGTGGATGCCGAAGCCATTCTCCTCTGCGAGCTGGACGGCGTTGAAGCTGATGTCCACGACGATTGCGATCGGGTACGCACGGTACTGCAAAAAGCCGGTGCTACCGAAGTGCGTCAGGCTCGTGATGAGGCAGAGCGCGTCAGATTCTGGGCCGGTCGCAAGAATGCATTCCCGGCAGTCGGGCGCCTGTCACCGGATTATTACTGCATGGACGGAACGATCCCCAGACGTGAACTGCCCGGGGTACTCAAGTCGATTGCCGCACTCTCCGCAGAGTACGACCTGCGAGTTGCCAACGTGTTCCACGCAGGCGACGGCAACATGCACCCCCTGATCCTGTTCGATGCCAACCAGCCCGGCGAACTGGACCGTGCCGAAGCCTTCGGTGGCAAGATCCTGGAACTCTGCGTAAAGGTCGGTGGCAGCATCACTGGCGAACACGGTGTCGGTCGCGAAAAAATCAATCAGATGTGCGCTCAATTCAACAACGATGAATTGACCTTGTTTCATGCAGTAAAAGCCGCGTTTGACCCTCTCTGCCTGCTCAACCCTGGCAAGAACATTCCTACCCTGCATCGCTGCGCCGAGTTCGGCGCCATGCATGTGCATTTGGGTCAACTTCCCTTCCCTGACCTGGAGCGTTTCTGATGTTAGCCGAACGGAACTTCGACGCCAGTCCAACGTTACTGGCACAGGTAAACGATGCGCGGGAAAGTGCGACGCCACTGCGGATTCAGGGCGGTAATAGCAAGGCGTTTCTTGGGCGAAAAATCGCCGGTGAAGTGCTCGATACCCGAATTCATAGAGGCATTGTGAGCTATGACCCAACGGAGTTAGTGATCACTGCTCGTGCCGGCACCTCCCTTAACGAACTGTCGGCAGCGCTGGAAGCCGCAGGGCAGATGTTGCCTTGTGAGCCCCCTTACTCAGAAGACGGCGCTACCGTGGGTGGCATGGTAGCTACGGGGTTATCCGGGCCTCGTCGTCCATGGTCCGGTTCAGTGCGTGACTTTGTTCTGGGTACCCGAGTGATTACCGGATTGGGCAAACATCTGCGTTTCGGCGGTGAAGTCATGAAAAACGTCGCCGGATACGATCTTTCCAGATTGCTAGTGGGCAGTTACGGCGGCCTGGGACTGCTGACGGAGGTTTCGTTGAAAGTCCTGCCCAAGCCGCGCCGCTGCGTGAGCATCGTACTGGAAATGGACAGCCATCAGGCCCTGTTGAAGCTTGCCGAATGGGGTCAGCAACCCATCCCAATCAGTGCCGCCAGTCATGATGGGCTCTTGCTGCGCCTGCGTCTTGAGGGCGGCGAAGGCTCAGTGGCAGCGGCCCATGACCGTCTCGGAGGTGAAGTGCTCGATGACTCGTATTGGCGCGAACTGAATGAACACCGGCTGGTGTTCTTCAAGGACAGTCGCCCCCTATGGCGACTTTCGCTCCCCAACAACACCACTACCCTGGCCTTGCCCGGAGAACAATTGATCGATTGGGCGGGTGCTCAGCGCTGGCTGAAATCCGATGCCGATGAAGTGTTTATACGCTCGATTGTTGCTGAAGTCGGTGGCCATGCAACCTGCTACAGCAGCGGCGCTACCGAAAGCCCTTTCCACCCCCTGGCCACTCCGCTATTGCGTTATCACCGTCAACTGAAAGCTCAACTCGACCCGAAAGGGATCTTCAACCCGGGCCGGATGTACGCGGAGCTCTGAACCATGCAAACCACTCTGAGCGAAAAAGCTAAACGACTGTCACGCGCTGATGAAGCCGAAAGCATCTTGCGCAGTTGCGTGCATTGCGGCTTTTGCAACGCCACCTGTCCGACCTATCAGTTGCTGGGTGATGAACTGGATGGTCCGCGTGGACGCATTTATCTGATCAAGCAAGTACTCGAAGGCAACGAGGTCACTGAAAAGACCCAGCAGCATTTGGATCGATGCTTGTCCTGCCGCAACTGCGAAACCACCTGCCCCTCCGGTGTCGACTATCACAACTTGCTGGACATCGGTCGTGCTGTGGTCGACGAAGCGGTGCCTCGTCAGCCAAAACAACGGTTGTTACGAGATGGACTGCGAGCCCTTGTACTGAGCCCAACACTATTCAAAATGTTGGTTCACCTCGGCCAGACGTTCCGCCCGCTGCTGCCGGATACACTCAAGACCAAACTGCCAAGATCATCGTACCCGGCCAGCCCACGGCCAACACAGCAGCATGACCGGCATGTGTTGATACTCGAAGGGTGTGTGCAGCCCACTCTGTCCCCCAATACCAATGCCGCAACAGCACGAGTATTGGATCGGCTGGGTATCAGCATCACCCCCATCAGCCAGGCCGGTTGCTGCGGTGCGGTGGACTATCACATGAACGCCCAGCAAACCGGTCTGGCTCGTGCCCGCCGCAATATCGACGCTTGGTGGCCGAACATAGAACGCGGTGCCGAAGCTATTGTTCAAACCGCTAGCGGTTGTGGAGCATTCGTCAAGGAGTACGGGCATTTGCTGAAGGACGATCCTGCTTATGCGGCCAAAGCCGTTCGCGTCAGTTCCATGGCCAAAGACCTGGTGGAAGTGTTGCAGGATGAACCCTTGGAAACACTTGGCATTCTGAGTGATCGGCGCCTTGCCTTCCACTGTCCGTGCACATTACAGCACGCACAAAAGCTCGGCGGCGCGGTGGAAACCGTACTTTCGCGCTTGGGCTTCAACCTCACTTCAGTTCCGGACAGTCACCTGTGCTGTGGTTCAGCGGGCACCTACTCGCTGACGCAACCTGAGCTGTCCCGACAGCTGCGAGACAACAAGATGAATGCACTGGAAAGCGGAAAACCCGAAGTCATTGTCACTGCGAATATCGGCTGCCAGACCCATCTCGACGGAGCAGGTCGAACCCCTGTCAGACACTGGATCGAACTGGTCGAAGAAGCCCTGCATTAAACACATAAACAGCCAACATTGGAGAACCTGATGAAAACCAAAAGCATATTGAGCCAGTCCGAAATCCAGCGAGTTATCGCTGCCGCATGTACCGAAGCCGAGAAGAACCATTGGGCAGTGAGTATCGCAGTCGTCGATGACGGCGGTCACCCATTGGCCCTTACACGCCTTGATGGTTGTGCACCGATTGGCGCTTATATCGCTCTGGAAAAAGCCCGTACGTCGGCATTGGGTCGCCGAGAATCCAAAGGTTACGAGGATATGGTCAATGGCGGGCGTAATGCATTTCTGTCGGCCCCGTTACTGACCTCTCTCGAAGGTGGCGTGCCGATCATCATCGAAGGGCAAGTGATTGGCGCAGTGGGCGTCTCTGGCGTGACCTCCGCACAGGATGCACAAGTGGCCAAAGCAGGGGCTGCATGTTTGAGCACTGAGTGATTCAGAACGAAAGCAGGCAGGGATTGCCTGGCCGCCGTTTTTTTTTGGCCAGGCCATCTGAATAAGTACAGATTAATGAGTAAGCGGAGACCCCAAAATGACTGATTTCGTCAACTGCAAACGCTTGAAAGTGGCGGCCAACCTACAACGTTTCGTCGATGAGGAGGTACTGCCGGGCACCGGCCTGGACCGCAAGGCCTTCTGGGAGGGCTTCGACGCATTGGTGCATGAGTTGGCGCCACTGAACCGAGCACTGCTTGTCGAGCGTGACCGTTTGCAGAGCGAATTGGACAACTGGCACAACACCCATCCTGGCCCCATCCGTGACATGAACGCCTACCTTGCCTTCCTTCGGTCCATTGGATATTTGCAACCGCAACCTGAACTCGTGCAGGCCACCACCGCCAACGTTGATGTCGAAATTTGCCATCAGGCCGGACCGCAACTGGTGGTACCCGCCGTCAATGCCCGTTATGCGCTCAATGCCGCTAACGCCCGCTGGGGCTCCCTGTACGACGCTCTGTATGGCACTGACGTCATTGCCGAGACCGATGGCGCTGAAAAAGGTCAAGGCTATAACGAACTGCGCGGCACACGGGTTATTGCTTTCGCCCGCGCTTTTCTCGATGAGACCGCACCGCTGGCCAGCGACTCCCACTCCGATGCGCAGCGTTACTTTGTCGAAGATGGCCAATTGCGGGTGTTATTGAGCAATGGCAACTCAGTCGGACTGCAACAACCAGAAAAATATCTGGGTTACCAAGGCCAAGCGCAGCAACCGACTGCAATTCTGCTACGGAATCATGGCTTACATATCGAGATTCAGATCGACGCCAACAGCCTGATCGGTCGCACCGATGCTGCAGGCGTGAAAGACTTGCTCTTGGAAGCGGCCGTGTCGACCATTATCGATTGCGAAGATTCGGTAGCGGCTGTCGACGCTTCAGACAAAATTGCGGTCTATCGCAACTGGCTTGGCCTAATGAAAGGGGATCTGATAGAGGAACTGGAGAAAGGTGGACGACGCATCACTCGCAGCCTCAATGCCGACCGTGAATACAGAACACACACGAGCCCATTAACACTCCCAGGACGCTCGTTGTTGTTGATACGCAACGTCGGTCATCTCATGACCAATCCAGCCGTCACCGATAGCGAAGGCCAGCAGATTCCCGAAGGAATACTGGATGGCGTAATGACCAGCCTGATTGCGTTGCATGATCTGTCACGCCGAGGAAATTCTCGTACCGGCAGTATCTACATCGTCAAACCGAAAATGCATGGGCCTGCCGAGGTAGCATTTGCGAATCAATTGTTCGGACGTGTCGAAGACTTGCTCAAACTCCCGCGCAATACCCTGAAAATGGGGATCATGGACGAAGAGCGACGCACCAGCGCCAATCTCAAAGCCTGCATCGGTGCAGCGTCTGCACGGGTCGCCTTCATCAATACCGGATTTCTAGATCGTACCGGGGACGAAATTCACAGCTCCATGGCAGCCGGAGCCATGCTGCGAAAAGGCGACATGAAAAACACTCCCTGGATCAAGGCTTATGAACGCAACAACGTTCTGGTCGGGTTGGCTTGTGGCTTGCGCGGTCGGGCCCAAATAGGTAAAGGCATGTGGGCGATGCCGGATCAAATGGCCGTTATGCTCGAGCAAAAAATCGCTCACCCCAAAACTGGCGCCAGCACTGCTTGGGTCCCCTCACCTACCGCCGCCACCTTGCATGCATTGCATTATCACAAGGTAGAAGTGCGAGCCATTCAGGCCGAACTCGAACAAGTCGACTTAACCTCTGCAAGCGAGCAAATTCTTCGCGAACTACTGTCTATTCCTGTCGTGCCACAAGCCAACTGGACAGCTGAGGAGATTCGTGAAGAAATCGAAAATAATGCTCAAGGATTACTGGGCTATGTGGTGCGCTGGGTTGAACAAGGTATCGGCTGTTCGAAGGTCCCGGATATTCACGATGTTGGCTTGATGGAGGACCGCGCCACCCTGCGTATCTCCAGCCAGCACCTTGCCAACTGGTTGCGACACGGGGTCATTAGCGAAGAGCTGACATTGGAGGTTCTAAAACGCATGGCC
The DNA here is from genome assembly GCF_002255865.1 of Pseudomonas sp. PGPPP1. NCBI lineage: Bacteria > Pseudomonadati > Pseudomonadota > Gammaproteobacteria > Pseudomonadales > Pseudomonadaceae > Pseudomonas > Pseudomonas sp. PGPPP1. The sequence continues at coordinate 149,179 of NZ_NKIG01000008.1, forward strand.
GCTGTGGTCGATCAGCAAAATGCCGACGATCCACTTTATCAACCGATGGCAACCAACTTCGAAACCTCCATGGCTTTTCAGGCAGCATGCGCATTAGTGTTCAAAGGCCAGGCGCAGCCTAGCGGTTATACCGAACCGCTACTACACGAGTTTCGACTGGGCTTTAAGAGCATTATCGATGAGTCAAAAAATGCTTAACCGACGAGCACCAGCGACCCTGTAAGTGACCCGTTCGTTGCTCCATGGAGGTGTAAGTACTTGGCCAAAGGCCGAGCCCTGAACGTCTGAATCCAGAGCGCTTCTGATGTCGAGAAGCGCTTTACAAAATCCCCTTGCTCGCCAGCTTCGGCATGATTCACATGGTCGCGCTGTAGGCAGTACTTTCGCTCCACCAGCCCCGCCCGAGCAGCGAGCTGGTACCGTGCGGATAGCCTTCCGGTTGAGGTCAAATCTGACCACCGCACTAGGGTGTCTTTACTGCGTTCCAGAATGTTGATCCGCCCCTTGATGCCGCACAGCCGGTGTCACGAAGTGGCTGAAATTTTCAATATCCAACCTTGCCGCCATCATATTGATATCAATAGCGCACTATAAAACTCAACCTCAAATGAAATCGTTTTCAAAAAAAACCATATGAAGCTATATATAGCAACGCATGGACGCTCCAAGTACCACCAATTCATTTGTTCGGGAGACCATGCCTAGTGGAAGAAAAGGAGGACTCCTTAGCATGTACGCAATCCAAAGCTGTAATCCGTATGCGAAGGTCTTTTATCGCCCCATAGACGCAGCCTTACGCTGGTGCAATCTAATGGCTCACGAGGCTCAAATCCTTGAGGTTGCATGGAATGATTCATCCAATCTCAGTAAAGCTTTTCCGCAATGGCCGTGCCTACATGCAAATACCGAAAAAATTTTCGATGCTATCCACCATGGTGAGCTGACCTATGGTTGCCTCGGCATGCCGGTCGCCATTGGCACCCCCGTTGATTGCAGCCAGCTAACCGTCCGCCATACGGACCTCAGATTGTGGATGGCGCGCTACTACCCTGACCAGAGACCAGCCTTTCTTTTCGAACAGTCACTCAACCAACAAGGAGCTATCAGCATTGGCAGCTACCTAGCCTTACAAGCTGATCGTGATGCCCTGCAATTACAGGTAAAAAGTATAGAAGCGTCCTACCAACAACTACTCGATGAACTTGAGGCAATGGGGTTGGAAAGGGAAAATATCCATCAGTTGCTCAAGGCCAACAGTAAACTCAGTGACCGCAGTGAAATCGGCTACCTGAAAGTCATCGGGGCCTTGGTTGAACTCATCTTAGGGCATTCGCCATCAGGTAAACCTCACTCAGTATTTGATAGTCAAACCTCCATCGTCGATTCCATCTCAGCTCATCGAAAAAATGATCCTGGCCTGAGTAAACGCACGCTGGATGCAAAGTTCGCCGCAGCCAATCGTATACTCAAAAAAAACACGTGAGCGGAGCCATTGCACTGCAGTCCCTCCGATTGCAGTGCAATGACTCCACGCCTTTTCTACTATTCAATTCAGGTCACTTCCCACTACGCGCCAATCGACGCCAGGAGTGACCATCATGCCCAACCAGCCCTCCCCCATCACTGAAGCTCCTCTACCACAGGTCGAACGTCACATCATGCGGCGAGACGAGGTGGAGCGTAAAACCGGCTTCAAGCGTGCGCACATCTACAACTTGATGAAGGAAGGTAAATTCCCTCATGCCAAACGCATTGGACTGCGCGCCGTCGGCTGGGACTCGCTGGAGATCGAACAGTGGATCACTGAGCGTTTGGCGCAGCAGGCCTGATGCTATGCGTGTGGTATCAGTGGTGTCCACCAAAGGTGGAGTAGGCAAAACAACAGTGGCTGCCAATCTCGGCGGTCTGCTGGCGGATGCTGGCCTACGCGTCCTGCTGCTCGATCTGGATAGCCAACCCACCCTCTCCAGCTATTACGCCTTGAACCACGAGGCCATCGCCGGTGCGTACGAACTCATTGCACTCAACCAGACAGATCCTGCGCAGATAATTTCCACGACGGAGGTCGTCGGTCTCGACCTCATCCTCTCCAACGACGACCAAGGCCGACTGAGCACTTTGCTGCTGCACGCCCCTGACGGGCGATTACGGCTGCGCAATTTGCTCGACCATTTCCGTTCCCGTTATGACCTGCTTTTGATCGACACCCAAGGCGCACGTAGCGTGCTGCTGGAGATGGCCATCCTGGCATCCGATCTCGCCCTTTCTCCCATCACGCCGGAAATGCTCGCCGCCCGCGAACTGCGCCGCGGCACCTTGAAGCTGCTCAGCGAACTCGAACCGTTCCGCCACCTGGGCATTCCACCACCATCCTTGCGACTGCTACTGAACCAGGTGAACGCCATTAGGACGGACACTCAGATGATCATCTGCGGTCTGCGGGAGACCTTCGCTGGGGCTACCAACATCTTGGTTCTAGACACCGTAGTTCCAGACCGAGTGGCGTATCTCAATGCCGCCTCCCTTGGCCTGCCGGTCCACCGAATCGAGATGCGCCGGTCATGTAAACGACGCTCGCCATCGGCACTGGAAACCATGCAAGCACTGGCCATCGAGTTGTTTCCGGAATGGCGCGCAGAGATCTCTACAGTGAGCAGGTGCGCGGAGGCTCAATGAAATGAATCGCCAAGCCGGCCATTTCTCGCCAAATCATTTTTTATCGACCTTGATGCCAATAGCGTTTGGCAAGGAGTCTTTTGATGTTGGATCAACTTCCCATCATCGTTCAGCCATCCATTCGACCACGTCATCCACCTTGCGAGGAGTACTGCACCGTGGTCTTTCGTCTGCAGGGTGGACGTTCGGCCATGGGTTGGCTCCTCGCAGAACTCTCCCAACATTTCGAAGGTTCGGGGAGTGCCGAGATAGTCAAGTTCGAGGTCGGTGACCATTTGCGCAACCGGCGTTAACTGAGGTTGTTCCGATGAAGAAGCTCAGTCAGGAGGAGATCACCGACAGGCTGTACCAGGACCACTTCACTCCAGGTCCAAAAGTGGAACGACTGTCCGATCCACTCATCGACACACCTATGCTGGTCACTCTGGAGCAGTTGCGACCCTACGAACACAACCCGCGCTTCATCCGTAATCCGCTTTATGACGATATCAAGGCCTCGATCCGTGAACGCGGTCTGGATCAACCACCGCCGATTACTCGCCGCCCAGGAGAAACCTATTTCATCATCCGCAACGGCGGTAATACGCGCTTGGCGATTCTCGGCGAGCTGTGGCAGGAAACCCGCGATGAACGTTTTTTTCGCATTCACTGCCTGTTCCGACCCTGGGCCAATGAAATCACCGCCCTACTCGGCCATCTAGCCGAAAGCGATCTGCACGGCCAACTCACCTTCATCGAGCGTGCTCTGGCGGTAGCCAAACTCAAAACCATGCTCGAACCAGATGGCGCTGCGCTCTCGCAACGTGAGCTGGCACGACGCCTTGCCGCTGGAGGCTATCCCATTTCGCAGTCGCACATTAGCCGGATGCTCGACACCCTTGAACACTTACTGCCCGCCATTCCACAAACCCTGTATGCCGGATTGGGCAAGCCGCAGATCGAACGCCTGATCGGCCTACGTAGCCAGGCTGAACGAACCTGGAACCGTTATCCAACCGCCACCATTGCGTTCGCCGAATTTTGGCTCGATACCCTGGGTTACTTCGATGCCGAACCCGAGTCCTTCGATCTTGAGCAGATCCAGGATGAACTGCTCGAACGCATGAGCCGTTTGCTCGGACAGTCCTACCGTATGTTGGCCCTGGAACTGAGCGACACCCAACAGGTCATCTCGACGCCTGGCGTTGTCGTCACCACACCCTCAGAGAACAGCCATCCGCCGAGCGTTGGTGAAGCCGCGCCAGGACCTCCCTCCTCCGAGTCCCGTCCCCAATCAATCGAGACCAGAACCCAGACCGAAACAGCGCGAGAGGAGCTGCTCACACCGCCCGAAACGAATGTCGTACCAGCGGTCAGTCCTCCGTCACGCACTCAACAGATTCGCAAACAAATCGATCGCGAGATTTCATTCGAAGCAGCACCGACAGTCGAGGCCTGCGCAATCGACGATATCTGGACCATCGCACCCACACTGGATAGCCCCGAACAACTGCGTTCAACCATCGCCGGACTAGCGCGGGAAATGGCAGCCTATGCCGGACATCCCGAGAGCATCATCGATCAGCCGCATGGATTGGGTTTTGCCATGGATATGGAGCGGGTAGATTTTGCGACACCTCGCTCTACCGGCGTTCACCTTCTGCTCCTGGCCCTATTGCGCGCTCAAGACGACGTGAACTGGGAGGATCGCAAGCAACTGCCTTCAGCGCTGTTTGGCCAGCTGTTGCTGGGGATCTACCAACTTCCGCTGACAGACCGTCCTGCCGTGGACGTAGGACTGGAGCGACTGCCCGACAGTTTGTTAATCAAACTGTATCGCCTGATCCGTCTGGCCCGTCGCCTGATCGATCTAACGCTTACACCTGAAGCTGATTCACCGAAGGAGCTGCCATGAACCTGTCCTTCAATGTGCTCAACCAGGCCATGCTGACCCAGGTGCTTCATGAGTTGCGCCTGGGTAACTTGCAACGCTGCAAAGCACTCGGACTGAGTGAAGACGACATCTACCTGCTGCAATCTTTACCCCCCACCACGCTGTCGCGCCTGGCCCATGCAACCGTTCCCTGGGTTGAGGTCAAAATTGATTCGCCGGTGCTGCATCGGTTGATCGAGCAAGCCGAACGCGACGAGCAGAACGAGAGATTGATCAACCGGGCGCTTAAGCTCGGTGCCAGCAGCACCATCATGTATCAGTGCTTCGGCTTGGCGCATTCGGAAACCGCTCTGCGCCGACGTCTGCTCAAGATAGAAACCCGAAAGGGCCGCCCTCAGCATTTGAGCGAAGCGCAGGAACATGCGCTCTGGCAGCAATGGTGCCAGCTACGCACACAGGACGGTACCGAGGATCAGCTCGATGCCATGATGATGCTGGCCGAAGAACAGCAGATCAGCTTGACGATCGTCTGGCAGCAGATTGACCAGTACAGCAATGGAACATGAACACTGCCCCTTCCAGTCGCTGGCAGCGTGTCCTGCAGCAATGCACCCAGCAGTTGAGTGAGCGCTGGCCCGCCCGCCCTACCACCGAACAACCTTCCAACCAGGCGCTGCAGGCTGACTTTCTGTTCAGTGGCCAATCACACGAAGTCGTGCCGCGTCGCCTGCTGCTGGATCATCGGCTGACGCCATTGGAACGTAATGCCTGGCTGGTGTTGCGACTCATCCTGCAAGACCAGGGCGTGGTCACACCGCGCTATGAGGATTTTCAGCCTTACCTGTCAAGCGTCCCCTACGGTGCGTCAGCCTCCCGTGAAACCATCGCTCGCGTCTTGATGATGCTCAGGCTGACACGCTGGCTCAGCTTGGTGAGTCGTGGCCGCGATCAGCTCAGCGGGCGCCTACAAGGTTCTCTGTACGTCCTACACGATGAACCGTTAACCCCCGCTGAAGCCATGGAGCTGGATCAGGATTACCTGGAGCTGGTGGGACATTGCCTCAGCCATAACGCCAAGGCGGTGCGGATTGTCGCCCAGCACATGCTGGAAGAAATCCGCCAGGACACGGACATCGATCAGGGTCGACTACCGACGCGACTCGACAGCTGGGGCGAACACTGGATGCAGCAAGGATTGGATTTAGCAACCGAGGACGCCCTACACGATTCCGAACTGGGTGGCGATCACCGCGTTCGGAATCGTGCAGGCCCTCGTTCGGATTCCGAACCGGGCTTGAACGCCCCTATTTCCGGCGCCGTTCGGAATCCGAACGCCGCCTGTACTGTATTAAAAGAAAGTACTTGTACTGTACCGCGCGCGACCTCAACGGTGGATAACCTGAACTGGCCCGATCCGCTGCACCTGAGTCCAAGCGAGCGTCAGGCCGTCACCGTGGCGCTGAGCAAGCTCAACCCAGCGGATCGTCAGGCAGTGCTTAACGAAGCCGGTGCACGCTGTGCAGCCGGTGGTATCCGCAAGCCCGCGGCCTATCTGATGGGCCTGATCCAGCGCGCACTGAACGGTGATTTTCATCCTTGGGCAGGTCAGACAGAGCCCTCACCCGTTGTAGAACCGCCCCCAATAGCACCCGCACTCCCGTCCCGAAAACAGCGCGAACCCGCCTCTGCCCTCGCCCAAGCGTGCCTGAGTGAGCTGCGCCAACTGCGCGAAAAACGCCCTGGACGTCAGTAGATTTGATGCCAGTGGCATCAAATCTACTGAGTTCTAAGGTGAAATCGCAAAGAGCCGAACCTGCGCAATTCGACCGATACAGCCATCGCCATCCCTGAAAATGATGCCAGTGACGTCAATCGCGAACGCCTGCGAAATTAACCCTCTCACACCAAACCGAACAGACCGCATTCAGCTTTTTGGCTGTCCTTACCCCTCATCTGTCGCAACGTTCCCGTCCAAGCTTATGCGAGGACAACACCGTGACCGATCACTATCAACTCAACCTGGGTTCATTGCGCAGCAGTATCACCCTGACCCTGCACACTCACCACGCCGCCCGTATCTGGCAAGGTCGAACCGCACGCGAAGGCGTCCACTCGATCATGGGCATGGCCGGTTACATCAGTGTCACCAACCTGATCAAACAAACCGCGGCCCAGGACGATCCGTATGCCGACTGGGCCATCGTGCAACTCGAAGAAAAACTGATGCAGGCCAAGGTTGGGATGCTGGAACTGACCCAACAGCTGGATCGGATCAGACAAGAGCTGCCGACCCAGATCGACATGGGTGACAACCTCAACATCCACCCCGTCACCTTGCCGTTGTACATCGGCAGCCAGCTGGGTTTTCTGGCGGTCTACCTGCTGACCGACTACGACACCCTGGTACGCCGGACCCTATTGGCCCATCACACCGCCCTGATCGGCCGCAGAGACATGGAAGCCTGGATCGACGACGGCGCCCATTTGCTGCGCAGCCTGTTCGGTCAGGCACAGCGCTATCGGCATGCCGGAGTCACACGCGATGACATGACGGCGAACAACGCCCGTGCCCTGGCAGCCATCGACAAATGGGGTTTGCCCCCGATGGACATCCTTGAGGGTCATCGCCGCTCCCAGTTCGCACCGCCGATCATTCGCCGTAGTGCTGTGCCAGTGGATGACGCTGACGCATTAGCAGAGGAAGCGGGAGCCCCATTTGCGACAGTGGATGAGCCGGAGGACGAAGCATGAATCCCATAAACCCCATGAATCCGGCTCACCCAATGCCCTTCGACGCGTTGACACCGGATGCCTATCGACAGCTCGAACACGCAGCCTCCCTAAAAGGCCTTTTAAAACCTTTTAAGGGTAAGGGAGAGTTGGAGCACCTGGCGCAGGTGGCGAGGGAAATCGAGGCGCAGTTATGTCACCTGATGGAGGCTGTGGTGCAGCAGGCCGGACAGCCTCCTTTCTCACTGCTGGATATCCGATTGGTGCTGCAGAACACCAGCTCAGGTAGCACCTTTTTGCGTTGGCGCACCCGTGATTTTGCCCGTATGGGGGTTGCGGTCTGGGAACGCCAGGTCTCCAACAACGCCCTGCCACAGGCCGTACACGAGGCATTGCACCTTTTCGAATGCGAGCGCATTGCACTGAACCTGCAAATGAGCGTGGTGCATTCGCTCTACCGCCAGGCCACGACCTGCGCGATCAAAATGGCAAGTGCCGAACGGTTACTGCGCCAGTTCACAACCGCAGTGGAGGTATCAGGATGAGTACTTTTTTTGTCGGCGAAGGCAACATCGGCAGTGCACCAGAGTTTCAGGAGTTTCCATCAGGCAATGACGAGCCACGGCGTTTACTACGGCTGAATGTGTACTTCGACAACCCCGTGCCACGCGAGGGCAGTTATGAAGACCGAGGCGGCTATTGGGCACCGGTTGAACTCTGGCACCGCGAGGCTGAACACTGGAGCACGCTGTACCAGAAAGGCATGCGTGTGCTGGTCGAAGGCCGCACCGTACGCGATGAGTGGGAGGACAGCGAAGACAATGCGCGGGTCACCTTCAAGATCGAGGCCCGTCGAGTCGGCATCCTGCCTCACCGGGTGCACAGCGTGGTCATGCGGGAACGATCCAGCGAACCCGCGGCATCCGCGACACACGTCGAGAAAAGTACAGAACAGGCCAGTTCACCTGCGTCGAAACCAAGAAAGCGCAGAGGGCAGCCACCTACGGACTGACAGACTTTCAGGCATAAAAATTGCGCCTTTGCGCGAAGTTGCTGGCGTGTTACTTCGTGCTGCTCGTGAAGATCCACACTGCCGTCGCAACGGGTTAGCAGCCTCGGCCCATTCAAGCCTGCCCTCACCGACTAATATGAGGAACCTGCAATTCAGGTTTCTCATATCTCGCAACTGCTGTTTCCAACAACGCTGCTCCGAACTCAATCCGGAGCAGTTCTATGCGCCTCTTCCTCTGCGAAAAACCTTCCCAGGGTCGGGACATCGCCAAGGTACTCGGGGCCACTCGGCGTGGTGATGGTTGCCTGATCGGCACAGAGACAACCGTCACCTGGTGTATCGGCCACCTGCTGGAGACAGCATCGCCTGAAGCCTATGGCGAGCAATTCAAGAGTTGGTCGTTGGATCATCTACCGATCATTCCCGCGCAGTGGATGGTCGAGGTCAAACCCAAGACTGCGACACAGTTCAAAGTCATCAAGCGCCTGCTCAGTGAAGCCTCTGCTGTCGTCATCGCGACCGACGCCGATCGAGAAGGTGAAATGATTGCCCGCGAGCTACTGGAACTCTGCAAGTATCGAGGTCCCGTTCAACGACTTTGGTTGTCCGCACTCAACGAGGCGTCGATTCGCAAGGCACTGTCCTCACTGAAGTCTGGTCAGGAGACCTTCCTGCTTTACCACTCAGCCCTCGCCCGCAGCCGCGCCGATTGGCTGATCGGCATGAACCTGAGTCGTTTGTTTACCCTTCTTGGTCGGCGGGCGGGCTACGACGGTGTATTGTCGGTTGGACGCGTCCAGACACCCACTTTACGTCTGGTAGTCGATCGGGATCGTGCGATTGCCAGCTTCGTCTCGGTGCCCTACTGGGAAGTGGAGGTGCACCTGTCCTCAATGGGGCAACCATTCATCGCGTCGTGGTTACCACCCAGCTCAGGGCAGGACAAGGCAGGTCGTTGCCTGCAACAAGCGCTGGGCATTCAGGCGGCCCAAAAGATTTCTGGCGGTAAGACGGCCACAGTACTCTCGCTGCAGACTGAGCGTTTCCGAGAACCTCCGCCCCCGCCCTTCGACCTGAGCACACTGCAAGAAGTCTGCTCGCGCAAGCAGGGACTCGGCGTTCAGGAAACCCTGAACATCGCCCAAGCCCTGTATGAGACCCACAAGGCCACCACCTACCCACGCAGCGATTGCCGCTATTTGCCAGAGAGTATGTTCAATGAGGTACCCGCGGTATTCGCTGCCCTGCTCAAAACGGATCCGGCGCTGCAGCCCACATTCGGAAGACTCGATCGATCACTGCACTCCCGCGTGTGGAACGATGCCAAGGTCACCGCGCACCACGGCATCATCCCCACCACCGAGCCGGCGAACCTGGCGCGGATGTCCGAACAAGAACGCCAAGTCTACGAACTGATTCGTAGCCACTACCTCGCGCAATTTCTTCCGCATCATGAGTTTGATCGAACTCAGGTCGAACTGAAGTGCGGCGGAGAGCGTTTGACTGCTGTTGGCAAACAGATCCTGATCCAGGGCTGGAAAGGCTTGCTCTACGAAAACACCGAGGAGGATGAGCCCAGTCAAAAGCACCAAGTATTGCCCGTCCTGCAACAGGGTACTCAGTGCGCAGTGAACGACGTCGAACTCAAGTCCATGCGCACTGCCGCTCCCAAACCTCTCACCGAAGGTGATCTGATCAAGGCGATGAAAAACGTGGCCAAGCTGGTCAACGACCCACGCCTGAAACAGAAACTTCGGGACACCACCGGAATCGGTACCGAAGCCACGCGAGCCGGCATCATCAAGGGGTTGATTGATCGCGGCTATTTGCTGAAGAAAAAACGCGCCTTAATGGCCTCCGCAGCGGCCCATACTCTGATAGAGGCGGTGCCCGCTGCTGTCGCGGATCCGGGTATGACCGCGATCTGGGAACAGGCTCTGGACGAAATCGAAGCGGGACGTCTGACCCTGGATGCGTTCGTCGCCAAGCAGGCGAACTGGATTGCACAATTGGTCGAACACTGTGGCGCACTCACCTTGGCGGTAACGGTCGAAGCCGGCCCGACCTGCCCCATTTGCAACGCCTCAACGCGCAGGCGAAAGGGGAAATCAGGGCCGTTCTGGTCATGCTCCCACTACCCCGACTGTAAGGGAACAGTGCCGATCAGAAAAGATACGCGTCGCTCATGACGCTTCACTGTAGATCGTCATGAGTATTGGGGTGATGTGCTGATCAGTGCATCATCAACGGCGGCTGATCCCTCTCTAAGTCGATAAAGTGTTGTCCGATTTCACGGGCCAAGGCAAAGAAAGTGACCGCGCCTTTATCCTGGCAACCGTCGAACAATTGGCCGCTCATCTCGGCAGTATGTAACCTCTTTCATCGTGCTCAATGTAGTGGCTTATGCGGGATCGCCCACTGGCTTGACGTGATCCAACCCTCTCTGCTGTAGTGTCTCAGGATCATCGCCAACGGCGACCCAAGACCGAATCGCTCCGGGCAGCTCGGTCGAACTCCTTGAGTTCGGAGCCTTCTCTTTCTGCGGAATTTCATTCCTGATTTGTGCTCGACCTGATCACTGTGGCGGATGACCACTGTTGTCTCTACCAGGCAATAGCGGTCATCCGCTTCAGCGATCGTATTCAGTTCCGGAGCCCACCGGGGAAACACTGGGCACCCTTTGTGCGCGGATGCGTGCCAGCATGTTCCGCCCCAGGCCACGACAAGGGTCGGTTGGCGAATCATGGCGCAGTCAAACCAAGTTTTGCGAGGAGCTTGTCGATTGCGTCAGACCGCCAAAGGTGGCTTTTCTCTTCCTCGCCTGGCACCCCGCCAGGCCCATTCTTCACTTTCTTCAGTCCAGTGACTACCACTACATTCCGGCGATAAAAAATCGGGGGGCAGCGTCTTGACGCTCCCCTATGACAGGCTTATACAAAGGGCGTGGTTCGCTGTCGTTGACAGCCCAGCCCAGGTAGCCAGAACCTTCAAGGCTACGCCACGTTCGTGGTGGTTTACCCAAGTGCGATCAGCGTTCGGAAGCTCGCGCGGTTACCGCTTCAGCGGTGATGAATGCCCACTACCCCATGCCTGCGGATCACCACCGCAGACGCTCCTCTGCTGCACCGCTATTTCCCCAGACGCATCGTTCTGATCGTCATCGGCTTGCCGGTGACGAGTCGTTCATCGCTTGCCTTCACCTTACCCACCCTGACGGGGGCTCACTTCCCCGTAAGGGACTGTGCGTCGCCGTTTTCCCTTGAAACAGGAGAACCACCATGGCCCACGCCAACCACTCCCAAGAAGCAACTACATACTTCAATCTGCACACCGTCGGTATCGGTTATCTCAACCGTGTTCGTGAAGTACAAGTCCGCCGCGGCCAGCCATTTATGGCCTGCGATATCGCCGCCCTGCACGGTGCCACCGACGCGGTGGAGTACACCCGTTTCGACTGCAAAGTCGCTGGGGGTGAAGCTGAACGCTTGATTCGTCTCTATATGGACGCCGTCAACGCCGAGAAAAAGGTCTTGCTGTCGTTCCGTATCGGCGACCTGTGGATCGATCCGTTTCTCTACGAGAAAGGCGATAAACAGGGCCAACCGGGTGCCAGTCTGAAAGGGCGTTTGCTGTTCATTGACTGGATCAAGGTCAACGGCACGTTCGAGTACAAAGCGCCGGCCAGGCAGGAAGCAACAGCACCTGCTGAGCAAGCGCCAACCAGTGAGCCATCCCTACCATCAGCTGATGGCGAAGCTGAGGAGACCGACAACCCAACAGAGGCTCGGGTCGAACCTGAATCTCCAACTGCTCCCCGCACGGCCCGCCGTGATGCCACCCATACCGTTCAGTCCGCCTGAACAGTCCACGATGTTCCTCATCAAGGCGCTCCTCGAGCGCCTTTTCTTCAATCGGCACAGGAGACCCAATATGGAATCCTTCTGGCTTTGCGACGACTGCCTGTTCGCTGTGGCGTACGAGGACTACAGCACGTTATCGCTCTACTACACGACGGATGAAATCGAGAAACGCATCGCCGGCATCCATCGTGGACTGGTTCGGTTAATGCCCATCAGTGCCGACTTCGATCCCGAAGCCGGCTGGGGAGTAATAGCCTTTTCCCCATTGCCCTGCGACGGTTGTGGCTCACCCCTGCACGGTCAACGCCACCGATTCACGCGGCTGTAAACAGCGCGCCATCGGCTAATGCCCGCGACTCTCTATCCACCTCGGGGACACCACTCCCCTCGGGCGTGTACCCCTGATTGTTCCCTTCGGAGGTACCACCATGAGCACCCAACTCATCCTGATTGAAACCTCGGATTTCGCGACTGATCGTATCGTCCAAGAAAACCAGGTGATCGACGAAGCGCTGCATATTCTGGATCGTCGGCTGTTCGCCCGCGGCCCTAGCCTGACGTCGCCTGACTCTGTGGCCTCATACCTAAAACTGCACCTTGCACAACAAGAGCATGAAGTCTTCGGTGTAATTTTTCTCGATGCCAAGCACCGGGTGCTGGCGTTCGAAGTCCTCTTTCACGGCAGCATTGATGGGGCCAGCGTTTACCCCCGACAGGTCATTAAGAGATCCATGGCTCATAACGCAGGCGCTGTCATTTTTGTGCACAACCACCCCTCAGGTTGTACGGAACCCAGCCAGGCAGATCGCGTCTTGACCGCACGGTTGAAAGAGGCCTTGGCCTTGATCGAAGTGCGCGTACTGGATCACTTCATCGTCGGTGAAGGTCGTCCGTTTTCCCTGGCCGAACATGGCTGGCTTTAACCCTCACAGGCGTCTTCGGGCGCCTTGTTCATTTTCATCTGGAGAACGCTCATGAACCCCACACCCCAAGCCCCTGCTCTGCTGGCGGCCTCCAATCCATTTGCTCGCGGCTACGACGACCTTCATATCGAACGGCTGCTACTGATCACCTACGAAGACGACTGCCCTCCCTGCTTTCGCCCCGTACACGACTCACAGGCCCATCTGCCCGACGATGAGCTGCAGCTGTTCCCCTGCCTGTTCAATGACGATTTCGCCTTGATCAGCGAAGGCCAATTCATTCCGGAGGAGTTGGATGAACGCTACCCGTCCACCGGGCTGGTGCGCCAAGTGATCTACGCCGTGATAGGCGAAATGCTTAACGAGCGGTGTCACGTCGGCGACCTGTACTCCCTGGAAGAAGCCCAAGCCATGGTCCATCGCCTAAGCTTCGAAACGGGACACTACAGTCGAGCCTGGGAAATCAGTACCGCACACCTTCCTGAAGAAACGATGCTGTGTCTGGAGGAGTGGGTCAGTGACTCCGCGCTGAGGCAAACCGGCCTCTTGTTCGAGCTGTTCACATTGGCGGATTGCCACGGCATCGGTTGCAAACTGATCGGCACGCCATGGACGGACGAGAACTTGCTGAACATTGAGGGCAATGGTTATTCGAGCTTGAGACAAGAGCAGCTCGACGCCGGCACACCGGAAGCCTTGGTCAACGTACTGTATCTGGCGGCATTGGCGGATGTGCGATTGTTGATCTTCGACCCCGACGCTGTCGTCTTGGATGGGCTCGCCATTTTTGATGAATAGCAACACGTTCAGCTTTAACACGACCAGCTTTGAATCAACTTTCTCACTGAATCGCTCCTTCACCTCATGTCAGGTTCAGCACTGAATCTGACATGAGGTTTTTTCCATGGAGCGTTTTTTCACGCCTGTCTGCCTGCTGGGTTTGTTGAGCGCCTGCACCGCGCAAATCCCCACTCCATTGCCGGCCCATCCAGAGATCGACAGTGGCTCCAATCGGGCACAGCTTTCGAGGGGCACAGTCGAAGGAAAGCATCCGACAGAACTCCGCTATGGCCGCTATACGCTGGTCAGCACCAAACCCACCACGGAACAACGCGATCTTCTCGCTCAAATCATTGATGTGAGCATCCCGTCCAGCCTGAGTCCCTCGGTGCAGGATGCGTTGCAGTACGTATTGCAGCGCTCGGGCTATTCGCTCTGTCCAGTTTCCGCGTCGGTGAAGGTGCTGTTTACCCGGTCTCTGCCCGCAGCCCATTACCGGCTCGGCCCGATCTCTTTGCGCAGTGCGCTACAGGTGCTGGCTGGACCCGCCTGGCAACTCACGACCGATGACGTCAGCCGTTCGGTCTGCTTCGAACAGCAGAAAACTAATGCCAGCGGCATGCTAATCACACCAGTCTCGCCCCATCAATCGGAGGCGCGTCAATGAAAGCCTCAACGTTTCAAACCCTCATCATTGGGCTGCTGTGCCTGACAGTCGCCGGTCTGAGCGGTGGTTTGTATAACCAGTATCAGCGTATGGCCGAGCTACAGAGCACGGACACCCAACGCCTACAAACTCTGGACTCCCTGCAACGTGATTCAAGCGCGCTGAAGGACGCACAAGAGAAGCTGCAGTACGCGCTGAAAGACCTGAAGCAGATGGTCGATACCGGTGAGCAACAGGCCAATACCCTCGATCCGATGCTGGATCAGTGGGCACAAGAAATACAGGAACTGCGCGACGGTCTGGCAGCCCGCGCCACCGCGGCGGACATGACTGCGCTACGAGCACGCCTTGAACAGGTCGAGCAGCAGCTCCTGGACCTCAGGACAAAGCCATCCTCACCACCACCGACGCCTTCCGCGACCAAACCGAAACAGACGACTCGTCCTAAACCTCCCCCGCTCTCGCCACCGTTCTCAGTGTTGAGTGTCGAGTCCCGCGGGGGTGAGCGCTTTTTGGCAGTCGCACCTCCTGACAGTCGCTCGCTCAGGGATGTTCGTCTGCTGCATAGCGGCGAGCAGCTCGGCGCCTGGCACCTGAAAGTGCTGGAGCCAAACTCAGCTATCTTCGCGGTGGCCGCTCAGCCAGACCAGACCGTGCACCTCCCTTGAGAAGCGATCATGAACAAAGCGTTACTGCCCTCCGTCGCCTGTCTCGTTTCGCTACTAATCAGCGGCGCTGCGATGGCTAACCCCATCACGACACAGTCACAGATCCAAGACACGCAGTCCGCTCCGCTGGGGCGCTCTCACTCTGAACAGGCGGCAAGCTGGGGGCTGACGGAGCAGGAGTGGACGCGCTTCGAACAGATCCAAGCCGGCCCGCGTGGTTTCTGGAGCCCGAACCTCGATCCACTGACCGCACTCGGAGTCGAGGCCCAGACCGACCAAGAGCGCCAGCGCTATGCCGAATTACAGGTAGCGCTGGAAGCCAAACGCGCCGAGAGCGAATTGGCCTACCAAAACGCTTACACCACGGCCTGGGCCAAGCTGTTTCCAGGGCTGCTGCCGATCCAGGGCATGGCATCCCCATCCCCTGCCAGCTCATCGCTCGTGCCGCGCCAGGCCCTGTTTGTGGAGGACCACTGCCCAGCGTGCACCGTTGAAGCGCAGCGTCTGCAAAGCAGTGATACGGCGTTCGATATCTACCTGGTGGGCAGCCAAGGCGAGGATGAACGCGTCCGTAGCTGGGCTCGGCAAGCAGACATCGACCCGACCAGAGTTCAACGCAGGCAGATCACCCTGAACCATGACCGTGGTCGCTGGTTCAGCCTGGGTGCCCCGGGGCCATTGCCTGCCACATTTCAACAGGTGAATGGACAATGGCAACGCCTCGACTGAGTGGTATTGCACTCATGCTGGCGATGCTGGTCGCTCAGGCCGAGGAGCTTCCGCCGCCAGCCTACCAACTGGCGGCACATGACGCCGATATCCCTTCTACAGTGCTGTTCGCGATTGCCCTGCAGGAGAGCGGTATCCGCGTCCGTGGCCGACTGCTGCCTTGGCCTTGGACCCTGAACATTGCCGGCACCCCCTACCGCTTCTCCACTCGCCAGGCCGCCTGTCACGCCTTGCTTCAGACGCTCGCCCAACATGACGCCAAGCGGGTCGATGTCGGTCTCGGACAAACCAACTTGGGTTACCACGGGCAACGTTTTTCCAGTCCCTGCGAAGCCCTAGACCCCTACCGAAATCTCGCCGTCACCGCCGCGCTGTTACAGGAGCATCACGCCGCCACCGGTGATTGGGTGTTGGCTGCCGGACGCTATCACCGCCCGGCAGGAGGAACACCGGCCACGCGTTACCGCGCAGGCTTTTCCCGGCAACTCAAACGGTTGCTGGTTTCCTTCGAACAAGGCACACCACCATGAAGCGAATATCCCTTACCTGCTATTTCATCCTGCTCTTGGCACCTTTCGCCCACCCGGAACTGACCGTAGCCGGGGATCAGCCTAGCGACTTCACCCGACCCGATTTTCCAGCCATGGGCGTGCCGATAAATAACAGAGTTCAGGCTGATCGGCCCGTGCATGCGGACCTGTCCACCTTTGCCGATGTGGCCTGGATACTGCCGATTAGTAGTTCCCGGCTGAGCCCTGGCCCGGTCAAGCCTCGCTCCCTGAAAATGCCCGGCCTGCAGCCCTTTTTTCTGGTGGGCGGCGATCCCCAGTCGCTGACTTGGCTGCGTCAACGCGCGGCTGAACTGCAGGAACTGGGTGCAGCCGGCCTGGCCGTCGAGGTGGCCGATACTGAAGCTTTGGCCCGGATTCGAGCAGCCGCTCCAGACATCACCATCCTACCGGTCAACGGCAACGACATCGCCACCCGCCTGCAGATCGAGCATTACCCCGTCTTGATCACTGCCACCTCACTGGAACAGTGAGTCCAGGTCATGGCCGAGCACGCGATGGAGTCCAAGCTCCGGCCAGCGGTGGAGCTGTACACCGTGGCGATCTGCATCGCCGCCGCGGTGTTGTGCGTGAACTCACCCTGGGCCGTGGCCCTGTCACCCGAGATCGGTCTAGTTGCGGCGCTGGCCTATGCCCTGTTCGGCCTTATCCGGCTTCGACAAGCCTGGGACGTGCTGCGTTATCGGCGCAATATCCGCCGGCTGCCCCGCTACGAACTGACCAGTCGCCAGATTCCGGTTAGCCGTAAGCGTTTGTTCATGGGTCGCGGCTTTCGCTGGACCCGCCTACACACCCAACGCTTGGTCGAAGCCCAAGACCCGGCAGTCGCTCACTATGTTGACCAACCGACCCACTACCGCCTGGCCCGCGGACTCGAACGGCGCCTGGAGCATGCACCGTTTCGACTCTCGATACTGGCGCGTGTCACTGCCTGGGACAGCGCCTTCAATCCGTTGCGCCCTTTACCCCCGGTAGGTGGCTCGCCACTGTTGCATGGGGTCGAGCCCAACGAAACGGAAGTCAGTCTGCCGCTGGGCGAACGGGTCGGACACACCCTGGTGCTGGGCACTACCCGCGTCGGCAAGACGCGACTCGCCGAGGTGTACATCACCCAGGACATTCATCGCATCGAACACGAAGTGGTGATCGTCTTCGATCCGAAAGGCGATGCCGACTTGCTCAAGCGTATGTACGTCGAAGCCAAGCGGGCCGGTCGGGAGAAGGAGTTTTATGTGTTCCATCTAGGCTGGCCGGAGATCTCAGCCCGCTACAACGCCGTGGGACGTTTCGGACGCATTTCTGAGGTGGCGTCTCGCATTGCTGGACAGCTCAGTGGTGAAGGTAACTCTGCGGCCTTCCGTGAGTTCGCCTGGCGCTTCGTCAACATCATTGCCCGGGCTTTGATCGAGCTGGGCCGACGCCCGGACTACCTGCAGATCCAACGGCATGTGGTCAACATCGACGCGCTGTTCATTGAATACGCCCAGCAGTTTTTCGCCAAGACCGATCCGAAAGCGTGGGAAGTGATCGTCCAGCTTGAAGGCAAGCTCACCGAGAAGAACATTCCCCGGCATATGATCGGGCGAGAAAAACGGGTGGTGGCCATCGAGCAGTACCTGGCGGTGAAGCGAGTATTTGATCCGGTCATGGACGGTCTGCGTTCGGCGGTGCGATATGACCGTACTTACTTCGACAAAATCGTTGCCTCGCTACTGCCGCTGCTGGAGAAACTCACCACCGGTAAGACCGCCCAGCTGCTGGCCCCCAACTACACCGATTTAGATGACCCGCGACCAATCTTCGACTGGATGCAGATCATCCGTAAGCGCGGCATCGTTTACGTCGGCCTGGATGCGCTGACCGATGCCGAGGTGGCCGCCGCCGTGGGCAACTCCATGTTCGCCGACTTGGTCTCGGTCGCCGGCCACATCTACAAACACGGCATCGACCACGGCCTCCCCCCATCGAGCAGCAGCGCCGACAAGCTTCCCATCAACCTGCACGCCGATGAGTTCAACGAGTTGATGGGGGATGAGTTCATCCCGCTGATCAACAAGGGCGGCGGTGCCGGTATCCAGGTAACCGCCTACACCCAGACCCTCAGCGATATCGAAGCGCGAATTGGCAACCGCGCCAAGGCCGGCCAGGTCATCGGCAACTTCAACACCCTGCAGATGCTGCGGGTGCGCGAAACCGCCACCGCTGAACTGCTCACCCAGCAGCTGCCCAAGATTAACGTGCTGACCAAGACCCTGGTGTCGGGGGCGACTGACACCTCCGATCCTGAGGCCAACACGGACTTCACTTCGTCCTCGCAGGATCGTGTTAGCAGCACCAGTGTGCAGCTGATCGAGCCTGCTCACATCGTCAGTTTGCCCAAGGGGCAAATGTTCTCCTTCCAGGCGGGTGGGCAGCTCTGGAAAGTCCGCATACCTTTGCCTAAGCCCTCCAACGACGATGCCATGCCCAAGGACCTGCAGGAACTCACCCAGCGAATGCGGGCCACCTATAACGAGCAGGCAGGCCAATGGTGGACTGCCAGCGGGGGCGGCCCAACAACCAACTTCGATTTGGATCAGGTGGGGTAGCCCTACCCCACCTGATTTCTATTCAGCAAAAACACACTCAATAGACGTCGTAACGACATCAGTCCTGTGGCACACAATGGAGTGAACGATGGCGACTTCCACACAGAACACGCCGCCACAACCTATCCAGCATCCGGGAATAATCGTCTCGGCCATCAGCCTGGTCCTGCGCATCATCGGCTTGCTGGTTGCCTCACTACTGTTCTCGATCCTGATCGAGTTCGCCGGCCTGCTGCTGTTCTGGGGTGATCAGGGCTGGCGGCATAGCCAGGCCATGCTGACCAGTGAACTGGGCTGGCTCAGTGAGCACTTCAAAGCTTCACTCATCCTCCAACAACCCGGGCAAACGATCGTTCAGTTGCTGGATTTCCTCAATCAGTGGTTGTTGGTCAAGACAGGCTTTGTGGATTTTGCCCAGCAGGCGCGGGTGTCGAGCCAAGGCAACGGTTTCTGGGGCTGGACCAATCAATTCTACGTGAGCATTGAGGATTTCGTGCTGGCGGCGGTGTATGTGACCTTTACCTTCATGGTACGCCTGACCATTCTGATCCTAGCCACCCCCTTATTTCTGCTGGCCATGTTCACTGGTTTCGTCGATGGACTGATGCGCCGCGACCTGCGCAAATTTGGAGCTGGGCGAGAAAGCAGTTTTGTTTATCACCGCGCTAAACGAGCAGTGATACCTCTGCTGATCGTGCCATGGGTCATTTACCTGTCCTTGCCCTTTTCGCTCAATCCCATGGCCATTTTTTTGCCTAGCGCGATGATGCTCGGAGTAACGACAGCTATCACCGCGGCGACGTTTAAAAAATACATCTGATAGAACGTATTGCTGGCGTGTTAAACCATTCCGGTTAATTTAGCCAACACCGCGACGATGTAACCGCCAATGATAGACAAACCAACAATACCCCACGGCCGTTGCCACCAATCACCGCCTTGGGACGGCGGCATAGATTGCTGATAAAAATTGATCTGTCCAATCTGATTCGCGTTGACTTGGGTCGCAGTTCCATTTTGCATCGAATTGCGCCACTGAGCTTCCTCAAGACGTTCGAGTTGAACCTGAACACGCCTCTTGAGTTGGCTAGCGGAAAGGAGAAATTGCTTTCCAACAATCATCACACCCAGTAAGCCGAAAAACAGCAAATTTCCATAGCTGAACGGGTTTTCCTGGCTGAGGGTTGGTGCGTACTTCCATACAAAACCGATGTAGGGTGATGTGGCCTGGTAAACGTCGGCTATTAAATTTTGCACAACCCCTCCCAAATGCCCAAAAATCGTTGTGCCTGCAAGCTTCTCTGCTTGTTGGTGTAGAAAAATCAATGACGAAACCAAATAGATTAGCGCACCGCAGACGGTCAAGGTGATCCCCACGCCCTGTCGAATACGGTACCGCCGAATTGCTTGTTGGATGTTCACTCTCTGCACTCACTCTTCGTAAACTGATATCGCCCGCGCCTTATTTGCGCCCCGCTAACATTGTTGCTAACGGCATCAAACGTTAACGGCTGCCCATCGTTTTTCATGAGAAATCGAAACCGTACTTGCAGCGCAATCGCGTCATTTCACCGCGTTTGATAGCCCTCAATGTGGTGTCCTAATTCGTTACGCGACCAGACGTGGTACTGAAAAAATGACGCAGCGTATTTCATGTTTCTTACTGCTGAGCCTGGACGTTAGTTGAATGCTGGCCCCATAACCAAATGGGCTATCCACATGCCAACTATATTTTGCCGAATCTGCTCTCTGTTCGTATTGATCACGTTCAATAGCGGCAGCTATGCCGCATCTGCTCATGAACAGGATCAGTTCAGTCTGATTTTGCAACAACTCGACACTATCGAACGCCTTGTGACACGAGCTAAGACAGCCCGCACGGCTGAATCAGTCGAGCGCTATCGCTTCGACTACCCACGACTGACCCAGGACATTCAGCGCATCCGTCACGGAGTACAGGGCTACCTGTCCCCTTCCCGCGCTCAACCCAGAGACCCCACTGAATTGGTTGGCGATTACCGCCTTGACACTCCGTCCGCGGAGCCGTCGCCATGAGCATGACTGACGCTCAGAACTCAGCGTTCCAAAACGCCTCCGGTTTCTCACCGCAGAGCAGTTCGACGCTCTGGATGTCCCTGGTTCTGGTCCTGACTTTGCTTTGGTGCGCCTGGGTGATGTGGACTGCTTACCGAGGTTGGGCGGTCGGCAGCGTGCGCTTCGGCGCCTTCGGTGGCAGCGCTGCGCGCGTCTTGCTCGCCCTAATCGTCCTAATGTTCTTCACCCTGTCCTAACCAGGAGATCGCCGTCATGCTCAAGTGCCTTGTCCCCCTGAAAAACAACCTGCGTGATCGTGCGAGCCAACGCTTGATCGGTCTGCTCCTGGTAATCGGTCCAAGCCTGGCTTTTGCCGAGCTTCCCACCATGGAGGCTCCTTCACGTGGTGAAGGTTCCGGGTTGATCGAAACGATCAAAAACTACGCCTACGACGGCGGCATCCTCCTCGGCCTGCTGATCGCCCTGCTCGCTTTCTTGGGTGTTGCCTGGCATTCCCTGACCGTCTATGCCGACGTGCAGAACCAGCGCAAGACCTGGAAGGACCTCGGCGCGGTGGTCGGTATCGGAGCACTGTTGGTGGTGATCATCATCTGGTTCCTGACCAAGGCCGCCGCGATTCTGTGAGGTCGACATGAACAACACTATCGAACGCCTTGCTGACGGCACCCTGGTCTTTCTGCCGGAGCGACTCAATCGCGATCCTGCCGTACTACGCGGTTTGACCAATGATGAGATGTGGGTGGCGCTCGGTGTCGGCGCACTCGTCGGCCTGCTGCTGGGTGTTCCTCTGGCGATCGCCGCCGCCTCCATTGCCGTGGCGCCGACCGGCATGATCGCAGGCATGACGGTGGTGTTATTTGCCGGTGGCACGCTACTGCGTCGGGCCAAACGGGCCCGCCCCGAGACCTGGTTGTACCGCAAGCTCGAATGGGTACTGGCCAGCCGTTGGCGTCTGGGTCGCGGGAGTTTGATCCTGCACTCCGGCACCTGGACGGTTCGCCGTTCACGTCGTCTGCGCCCTGCCCTGTCACAGTGTCAGCGATGAGCCGATTTCGAAACAAGGTGGATGCCCAGCAGGCTCATATCTTCAGCCTGCGTCTGGTGGTAGTGATCCTCACCCTGGTCTGTGCCGGACTCTGGTATGGCTGGCGCTCGGCACCGACCGATCTGACCGTGCATGTACCGCCGGATCTGCGCTCGGGCAGCACCCGCAAGTGGTGGGATATCCCCTCAGAGAATGTTTATGCCTTTGCCCTGTACATCTTTGGCCAACTCAACCGCTGGCCCTCGGATGGCGAGCAGGATTATCGCCGTGCCATCTATGGCTTGCAGTCCTACTTGACGCCCGCCTGCAAGGCCTTCCTCGACGGAGACTACGAGTACCGCAAGGCCGCCGGCGAGCTGCGCCAGCGAGTGCGTGGGGTGTACGAAATTCTGGGCCGAGGTTACAGCGAAGATCCGGAACTCAGGGTCAAGCAACTCGACCGCGACAGCTGGCTGGTCAAACTCGACCTCAACGCCGATGAGTATTACGCCGCCGAACCGGTGAAACGGGTGGTGGTGCGTTATCCATTACGCGTGGTGCGTTTTGATCTGGACCCCGAACGCAATAAGTGGGGGCTGGCACTGGATTGTTATCAGGGCACTCCACAAAAAATCTCCCTGCCTGGAGGTGAGCCATGAAGCGGATTTCTACCCTGGGACTAACCGTCGCACTGATGCTATGGGGAGCTGCAGCGCAGGCCGTCGAGCTGATGCAATGGGAACGTCTACCCCTCGCGGTCCCGCTGGTGATCAATCAGGAACGAGTGGTCTTTATCAATGAGGATGTTCGAGTCGGCGTGCCCTCAACCCTGACAGGCAAACTGCGTGTGCAATCAACTGGCGGCACGCTGTACCTGCGCGCGTCAGAAGCCATTGCACCGACCCGACTGCAACTGCAATCAGTCACGACGGGCGAGATCATCCTGCTGGATATCGCGGCCACTCCCGGCGATCAACCGCTGGAACCCGTGCGTATTATCAAGAGTGCTCAGGTGCAAACTACCGAGTCTGAATCGAGCACCGTCCCTGTTCCAGAACGTACGCCGATCCCGGTCGCTTTGACGCGCTATGCCGCACAGAGCCTTTACGCGC
Organism: Pseudomonas sp. PGPPP1; assembly: GCF_002255865.1. Classification (NCBI taxonomy): domain Bacteria; kingdom Pseudomonadati; phylum Pseudomonadota; class Gammaproteobacteria; order Pseudomonadales; family Pseudomonadaceae; genus Pseudomonas; species Pseudomonas sp. PGPPP1. The sequence continues at coordinate 172,445 of NZ_NKIG01000008.1, forward strand.
CGCTGCGCACGGTAGAATCCCTACCCGGAGTACGCCGCGTACCGCTCAAGCTGCGCAGCGAACTGCCGACCCTGCTGCCAACCGAAAACGTGTCCATCACCCCTATCGCCGCCTGGCGACTCGGTGATTACTGGGTGACGGCGGTGAAGTTGCGCAATCGTGGTTCAGAGACTCTGCAACTCGACCCGCGTCAGCTTCAAGCCAAGCTGTTCGCCGCGGCCTTCCAGCATGCTTTCCTCGGGCCTGTCGGCAGCGCTGAAGACACCACGATTGCCTACCTCGTCACCCGCGGTGCTGGCCTCGAACAAGCCGTGCTGCTCCCGCCCGTTGCGAGAGGTGCTGACGATGAAGGCTAACGCATTGCTCAAATGGCTGGTACCAGCTGCGCTGCTGGCCGTGGTGTTTATCATCCTGAAAAGCTGGGTTGCGGGTAGTAGCACTCCCTCTCCAGAGCACCCAGTTGATCAGGGCAGTATTCAGTTATCCGCCGAGCAAGCCAAGTCGCTCGGCATTGCTGGCGATACCCCGCGCGACACGGTCGCCACCCTGGTCGGGCAAGTGAAGGCCATGCGCAGCGACATGCTCGGTTTGAAGAAACACAACGATTCACTGCAGACGGAGAACAACCGCCTGCGCGAGCGGGAAAACAGTGTCGACTCGCGTATCCAGACGGCGCTTGGTAGTGTGACTCAGCAGGTCGACGAAGGCCGTCGACAAGCCAACGAGGCCCGACTTAAAGCCGAACAAGACAGTCGTCAGGCTCGCGGTCTGCTGACGCAATTGCAGGACCAGTTGTCGGGGCTGACCGCCAAAGGTATGCCGATCGGATTGGGGCTTGAACCGGGCGACGGCGCTCAGTTTGACGGACAGCATCCTGCCAATGATGCGCTGCAGTGGATTGAACCCTCGGATGCTTCGGGCACCGACACCCGAGGCAAAACCAAGACCTCCTCCCCCGCACTGAGTCTGCCTACCGCCTTCAACTCACTGGAAGGCTTGAAAGACAATCCTATTGATCGCAGCCAGAAACAGCTACGTGCAGTCACCAAGGGTGAGCGTGACCTGACGCGATCCGTTGACCGAACCGAAGGGGCGAAGCCGGTCTACACCATCCCCGAAAACGCGACATTGATGGGCTCAGTCGCCATGACCGCGCTGATCGGCCGCGTCCCGGTGGACGGCACTGTGAATGATCCCTATCCCTTCAAAGTGCTGGTCGGCCCGGAGAACCTGACCGCCAACGGCATCGACCTGCCAGACGTCGCGGGTGCCGTAATGAGCGGCACCGCGTCCGGTGACTGGACCCTGTCTTGCGTACGTGGACAGGTCGAGTCAATCACCTTTGTGTTTACCGATGGCACCATCCGCACGGTACCTCAGCCAAAAGCTGTAGCCAGCCGCACTGCCTCCACCACCCAGAGCTCGAACACTGACAAGATCCGTGGCGGCCTCGGTTACCTGTCCGATCCGTATGGCATTCCGTGCATCGCTGGCGAGCGCCGCTCGAACGCCCAGCAGTACCTCGGCAGCCAGAGCCTGATCACTGCGGCTGGTGCGGGTGTCGCCGCCTTGCTCGGGGATGAGCAGAACAACAGCAGTGTGATCAGTTCGGGCGGCAGTACCCTCGGGGTTAGCAGCAGCAGTGGCAACAGCGCGCTGAATTCAATTCTCAGTGGTGGGGTCAGCGACATCCGCGAGTGGGTCAACAAACTGTATGGCGAAGCCTTTGCTGCCGTGTATGTGCCACCCGCCGCACAGGTCGCACTGCACCTCGACCATGAGATCACCATCGACTACGAGCCCAAGGGCCGGAGCGTTCGCCATGAAAAAGACCATGCCTCCCTGCCTGACCTGGATTAGCTTGCTCTGCGTGGTCCTGACGGGGTGTTCCACCGACAAGGAAACGCTTCTGCCTCACGGCGAGCAAACCATGCTGGACATCTGGAACGGCGCCGGTTCGCAAGGCACTCAGCAGCAACTGCTGGATGCTCGGCAGCAGTTACGCCGTCCGCTGGCCCAGCCAGATTTCTCCGTTGCTCTCCAGGAACCGTACACGCGCACAGCGACGAACGAGATCCACAACTTGTTCCCTCGCCTGCCCAATCCCGATCTGGTGCTGTACGTGTATCCGCATTTGAGTGGTACCGAGCAGGCACCGGTCCCGGGCTACTCGACCGTCTTTCCGTTCTACCAACGTGTGCAGTACGCATTACCTGGTGAACGTCAGGAAAACCTGTAGTGCGTACTGGCGATTCGGGCAATCGTACTCCCGCGTGGAAAGCCTGGCGCAACCCATTGCGCCCTCGCGCCACCTTGGCCGATGACGCCGCACTCTATGCACACAACCCCAGCTTCACCGATCACCTGCCTTGGGTCGAATACCTCGACACCGAGCAGTGTTTTCTGCTGGATGACAATCGCTCGGTGGGTGCGGTGTTCGAGTTGCTGCCCATCGGCACCGAAGGGCGCGAACCTGATTGGCTGATGGCAGCTCGTGATGCCCTCGAAGATGCCCTGCAGGACAGTTTCGATGAGCTGGATCAAGCGCCTTGGGTGGCGCAGTTTTTCTGCCAGGACGACAACAACTTCACCCCCTACCTGACCCGGCTCACCGACTATATCCAAGATAGAGCACGAGGCACGGTCTTCACCGAGGCATATTTGGAGCTCAGCCGCCGTCATCTGAAGGCCATCGCCAAGCCCGGCGGTCTGTTTGAGGATAAGGTGGTGACGCGCCTGCCCTGGCGTGGCAATAACCGACGGGTGCGCCTGGTGATCTATCGCTGGCTTGAGTCTGGCGCTGAGGAGACAGGACTCACCCCGGAGCAATCCCTGCAACAGACTTGCGAACGTATCGCGGCTTCGTTGCAGGCGTGCGGGGTGCAATCGACACGAGTCGATGGCCGCGGTTTGTATGCCTGGTTGTTGCCCTGGTTCAATCCAGCGCCGAAGCTCACCGATGAAGCGCCCGAGGATTTCTACCGCCGCGTGGCCTATCCGGAGTTGGGCGACGGTGAGTCACTGGCATTGCCCTTCGATCATGACTTTGCCGAGCGGCTGTTCTTCAACGAACCGCGTTCGGATGTGCAGCACGGACTCTGGTTTTTCGACGATCAACCCCACCGGGTGATGGTGGTGGACAAACTGCGGCGGGCACCATCGATTGGTCAACTCACCGGCGAAACCCGCAAGGGTGACGCGGTGAATGCGCTGTTCGACCAGTTACCCGAAGGTACGGTGATGAGTCTGACCTTAATGGTCAAACCACAGGATGTACTCGAGGATCAGTTGAACCGCCTAGCTCGCAAAGCCATCGGTGAAAACCTGGCCTCGACCCAGACTCGTCAGGATGTCGAAGAGGCTCGCGCGATCATCGGCCGCCAGCACAAGCTGTACCGAGGAACCCTGGCGTTCTACGTACGCGGTCACGATGAACAGCAATTGCACCAGCGCTCGGTCAGCCTGGCCAACGCGCTGTTGGGCGCGGGGCTGCAACCGGTACGTGAAGGCGATGAGGTCGCCGCCTGCAACAGCTACCTGCGTTGGTTACCGATGGCTTACAACCCGGCCCGCGACACGCGTAACTGGTACACCCGCCTGATGTTCGCCCAGCACCTGGCGAACCTCGTCCCGGTGTGGGGCCGAAGCACCGGCACCGGCCACCCGGGCATCACTCTGTTCAACCGCGGCGGTTCGCCACTGAGCTTCGATCCGCTGTCACGCCTGGACCGGGCCATGAACGGTCATCTGCTCTTGTTCGGCCCGACCGGCGCCGGCAAGTCGGCCACCCTGGTCACCCTGCTGATGCAGATCATGGCCGTGTACCGCCCTCGCTTATTTATCGTCGAGGCCGGCAATTCGTTTGGCTTGCAGGGTGACTACTTCGCGACACAGGGCTTGTCGGTCAACAAGGTCCAGTTAAAACCTGGCGCCTCGGTCAGCCTTGCGCCCTTCGCCGATGCCTGGCGCCTGGTCGAGCAACCGGATCAGGTGGCGAGTCTGTCGATCGATGAGTGGGACGATGAGGTGGTAGCCAGTCGCGAGGACCAGCGCGATGTTCTCGGCGAACTGGAAATCACTGCCCGCCTGATGATCACCGGCGGCGAGGCCAAAGAAGAGGCGCGCCTGAGTCGAGCCGATCGCAGCTTGATCCGCGAGTGCATTCTCGATGCGGCGCAGACCTGCGTCGCGGCGGGTCGCCAGGTACTGACCCGCGACGTACGCGACGCCTTGCTGGGCGTCGCCGCCGACCCGCACTTGCCGGAGAAACGTCGCGAGCGTGCCCAGGAAATGGGCGAGTCCATCGACCTATTTTGCCAGGGTTTCGAGGGTGAACTGTTCGATCGCGAAGGCACGCCTTGGCCCGAGAGCGATGTGACCATTGTCGACCTTGCCACTTACGCGCGCGAAGGCTACGAGGCACAGATGTCCATCAGCTACATTAGCTTGATGAACACCGTGAACAACCTCGCCGAGCGCGACCAGTACCTGGGCCGACCGATCATCATGGTCACCGACGAGGGTCATATCATCACCAAGAACCCGTTGCTGGCGCCGTTCGTGGTCAAGGGGACGAAGATGTGGCGCAAGCTCGGCGCTTGGTTCTGGCTGGCGACGCAGAACCTTGCTGATTTTCCCACGGCTGCGCAGACCATGCTCAACATGATCGAATGGTGGATTTGTTTGAATATGCCGCCCGCGGAAATCGAAGAAATCGCACGGTTCAAGAAGCTTTCACCGGCGCAGAAAGCCCTGTTGCTCTCCGCCAGCAAAGAGCCGGGGAAATACACCGAGGGAGTGGTGCTGTCGAAAAAGCTCGAGACGCTGTTTCGAGCCGTGCCACCCAGTCTTTACCTCGCCTTGGCCATGACAGAGCCCGAGGAAAAAGCCGAACGCTGGACACTGATGCAGGAGAATGGCTGTTCGGAGTTGGAAGCGGCTTACCGGGTAGCTGAACGGATCGATAGCGCACGAGGAATAGAGCCCATATAAGGGAGGTGTGGCGCTCCCAGCTTTGGCCAATCCGGCAGCTAGCCGTTGGACACCTTTTCAACGTAGGCATCCATGAACCAGTCAGGGACCTCATCAACCTTGAACTCAAGGTCCGTCCCATCCGTAACTTCGGCCAGCAGCACCAGATCGGCACCGGAGTTATCGAACATGTAGGCCCGGTCCGAAGCAGCAATAGCCACAGGCAGCAGGCTCAGGCAACGGCCGTAGCGCTGTACAATTTTTTCTGTGGGAACTGGGTGCCCACCTGCCGCGACACGGTTCCTGACCCTGTTGATATTGATGTCAGGGTCTTCAGTTGCCACAAAGTACAGGTAGGTTCGGTATCCAGACTCTCTTGCCTTGAGCATAAAAGCGATTTTGTCGTCGCTAGACATCACCGTTTCGAAGGTGAAAGACAGCTGGTCTTCGAGGAGCTTGTTCCGGATGAAGTCAGAGAGCACGGAGGCAAAATAGGAGTTCATCGCGACCGTCTGGAAATTCAGGCCGTTGCTGCTAAAGCCTATGTTGGTGGCCTCCTCATCGAGCCGGGCAGACCTGACCAGCCGATGCTCCCTAATGAAACCGAGGACCTCATCACCCTCAACTTCCAGTTGAAAATCACTGAACTCCAGACGACCGCTGTCTTTGGCAGCCTTCTCGATTTCATCCGGGTTAATGTAGATACCGATCAGGTGGGAAGGGATGGCACTTTTCATCGTGCTCTTGCCGGAGCCGTTGGGTCCAGCAAAGACCCTCAACCGAGGGACAGTCATGAGCAACGGCGCACCTTAATGACGCCACCCAGAGTCACTTTGTGCTTGGGCTTGGCCACCCGAATGACTTTGTGCTTACCGTCAGCAGTCGTTTCAACAAGCATGCCGTTCATGACTTCCATCACACTGCGACCGGCAGCCAGGGCGTTGATATAGGCGGTATTGATGGCGCCTTCAGCCATGACCGGGATCTTATCCTCCAGTCGGCTCACCAGATCGTCACTCAACACTCGTTTGGCTTTCATATCGCGCTCCACGTTCTCAGAGCGTGCAGAATCTGCACTTAATCAGAATCTTAGCTACGTAAACCTGTTTGTAACAGGGCGAAAGCTACTTCTGTCAGCCTCCATTCTAGAGGAATGGCGTCTGGAACCATACCTTTCAAGAGATTTTCACGTTCGATGCATGACCGGTGGCATTTGAAGCAAGTGCCGCCCTTGGTGCAGCGCCCAAATAAGGGAAGCACAATCCCCCACCGAGTTGTTCAGCCGGTGGAAAAAACGCGCCAGCGAAGCGGCAATCGTTCTTAAACTGCATGGTCTGTGTCGATGCAGCCAGGTTGAGTGCAAACGGGCGATCAAGACGATGCAATCGCCCATAAGCAACAGGGTTACTGTGACACGCTCCGAAGCCGTTGCTGAATTCTCAACAGAAAACCGGCTTCGAAGGCATCTTGGCAGTCACCGACAGGAAAGGTCTTGCGCGTTTGCGCCAGTTCCCACCACAAAGGAATATCGGTCGTTGCCTCAAGCCAAGCCTGGGCACATTGCACACCACGCTCGATCATCGGCGAAAATTCGCTGCCCCAAGGTGTCAGAAGACTTGGGCAATCATCCGCCGCGGGAATTGAAATGTAGTTTTCGTCCATACGCACCCTAGATTTCTGATTTTATTGTTAGACACTGGACCCAGCCTCGAAATCTTAACGACACCAAATGAACGCTCGATAACAGGCATGGGCACCAAATGGCCTAATTCAATGCCAATGTAGACTATATCCCGTGGATTGAGAGTCCCTCAAGGCGCAATTTGCGCGCATGACTCAAGACTACGAACAACTTCGTCTGCAACTGGCGGAGAACATCCGCTGGATGCGGCGCGTAAAGAACCTTACCCAGGAGCAGCTGGCGCTCATGGCCGAGGTGGATCGCACCTACGTCAGCCAAATCGAACGATGCGCGGGCAACCCCTCGCTGTTGGTCCTGTGCAAACTCGCCAATATTTTCGAAATCACCACAGATCAACTACTTGTAGACCCCGATACCCTGCGCAGCGCCCTTCACGTCAAATAATAGTCCCACGCCTCACAAATCCGATAGATCCGCCTTCATAATTCCCACTGACAGTCTTCAGTCCCTAACCGAACCTGCCCAGGCCATACACCGAGAGCCTGGATAATGCCTGTTGCCTGCTCGTCACTTCCGCCCACAAAACTACGGCCCTTGGCGCTAAGCATTCTGCTGGCGTGCGGCCCAAGCATGGCGCTGGACACCGTCAGCATCACCTCCTCCGTGCTTTCGCCAAACTGTCTCGAATACAGGGTCGTCGGCATTTGTTTCTGGCTCCTCTGCACGCCCTTCGGCTGCACAGTCAAAACCTCGACCAAGGTTCGTCATTTCATTCCTGAACTGGTCGTTTCGAGCTACGCCACCACCGGCAATAACCCCTGGACCGAGATGACCACCCTCTCCGCTCCCATCAGCGGTGCAGAAGGTGGCGGCAACCTGATCACGCCGAACGCCCGCCGCGACAACCTGCCTCGATTCAAGAACGTTGATGGCATCGGCCACCCGGGAGGTTGGGCCGCCACGCAATTGGCCTCTCAATCCGGCTATGCCTGCGCCAGCGGCGCTATTGCGTTCATGCCCTACTACCTAAGTACCCTGGACTCACTGGCCTGGCGCCATGGCATCCCAGAAAGTCTTTACCCCGAGTCGCTCATGCCGGGAATCCGTGAAATTGGTCGTCAGGCTTCGGGAAACATGTGGGGCAACGTTTATCCCCGGCAGGGCTTTCTGGTACAGCCCGACGACTTCAAGGCGGCCGCCGTCATGGCGCAACGGGCCGGCGATGTGATTACTCGCAACTGGCAGCCGCATGTGTACGTACCCCTCACGCCCGCCAAACGCGACGGCTACTGGCCGCCAGGCCCGATCTTTGAAAACGACGCGTCGACCCACAAATGGCAATTGCTCTACCCTCAGGTGCAGCCTACGTGCGCCATCTTCCCCAGCGATCCGGTCCAGAGCGCGGATGGCGGCTATGCCTGGTCGTTGTGGCGTCCTTATAGCTGCTGCAAACGCGAGGGGCAGACCTTCCTGTTCAGCATCGACTTCGAAGGCGGTGCTGCATGAATAGGCTTCTCGCACAACCCTGGTTGACCACTATGAGTCTGGTGCTCTACGGACTGCTTACCATGACCACACATGCCCACGCCGCCGAAGGCGATTACCGCCTGGGCACTCAAGGCGAAGTGCTCGATGACCGAGTGATGTACACCATTGGAGGCGGTTCGGCAGTCGGCTCACCGAGCTCGCTTTACCGACCCAGCGGTCTCGGTATCGGCGGATCTTGGCGAGCGAACATGATGTGCGGAAACATGAGTCTCACCAACACCCTGCAAAACCAGCTGAACGGCGCCACCGAAGGTTTCCAGCAGATCATGGGCAGCATCGTGCAGAACGCGACCCAAGCGGTAATGTCGCTGCCAGCGTTGATCATCCAACGCGCCAACCCCGGCCTCTATGAGTTGTTGAGCAACGGGGTGATGCAGGGGCGTATCGACTTCGACCGCTCGAAGCTGACCTGCCAGGCCATGGCCGAGAAGATGGCGGACAAGGTCGGTCAAGCCGGCTGGGGCGCGCTGGCCAAGAACCAGGAGATGCAGGGTAATCTGGAGCAAACCGGCGGTGATGCGGTGGCCGCGGTGAAAAACACCGAGGCCCATAACGGCAACAAGGGGGTGTCCTGGGTCGGCGGCTCGAAGGCTGGTGGTGATGGGCAGACGCCCATTCGGGTGACCGCCGACGTAGTGCGCGCGGGCTACAACCTGCTGCATAACCGGTCGATGGATGACAATGCCTCGATTAGTAATAGCGATTGCCTGGGTGGGGCCATTTGCCAGACCTGGGCTTCGCCCCAGGAGGAATCCGAATGGGCCGTTCGCGTGCTGGGCGAAACTGAAGTCACGACCTGCGATACCTGCGAAACCCTGCGTGCGACCGCTGGCAGCGGATTGACGCCGCTGATCCAGGAGGCCTACAGCGAACGTCTCAAGGCCCTGCAAGGGTTGCTGTCCGGCTCACTGTCGCCTACCCCTGACAACCTGGCGAAAGCCTCGAGCCCTATGCTGCCGGTAACCCGTGGCGTAGTCGAAGCCCTGCGCGACGACCCCGATCAGGATCTGTTGGCGCGGCGCCTGGCCAGTGAGACGGCCTTGTCCAGTGTGCTCGACAAAGCGTTGCTGCTATTGCGTACTCTGCTGGCGGGCAGTCACGAACCGAACATCGCCTCAGCCGAGCCGGCTCAGAGCTCCTTGACGAAAAACATCGACGCTCTAGAGCGCGAAATACGCCTGCTACAAACCGAACTGCAGGTCCGGCAGATGCTCGCCACCAATACCGCCAGCCTGGTGCTCGATCGGCATGCTGGCGGTGCCGATGCTTCGCGCACCGTCGAGCAAGGCGACCCTGAGCCGGGTCGGCTCAATGACGCTGACGCCAGGCGCAAGTGAGCCATGAAACGCTCACCGCTATTCACTCTGCTTTCAGGTCTGGGGATTGCCGCGGTGATGATCCTGAGCGCCGCACTGGTCGCCTGGATCGGCCGCACTGCGCTGGGTAGTTACGAGGCCTGGCAGCAGGCATTCGAATCCGTACGGCCCTATCTGCGGTGGTGGCGCGCCCTGCTCTACGGCACCATCGTTGCGCTCTGGTGGGATCTGCTTCGACGCTACCGACATCGACCACAGGATCGACTGCGCGTGAAACGCATCGGGACATTAGGTCTCGTGCTCTTTATCTGCGTCGAACTCACCCGACTGTGAGGTCACCACCATGCTTATGAGCACCAACAGCTACCTGGAGTTTTACCTCTCCCTGCTGGCCTGGATCATCAACAACGGCCTCTGGAGCGTCCTGTCCGACACCGGGCTATTCGCCGCGCCCTTTGGTGCAATCATCCTGCAAGAATGGCTATCGGCCCGTCAGCAAGGCGCGGATGAAGGTAACAAGGGACTGCTCTCAGTGCCGCGGATCGAGAACCGGTTGTGGCTGGCCTACATCGTGGTGTTGTTCGGTTGCGCGCCTGTGTTTCCGTTGAGCCTCTCGTCAATGACGTTCGATGATGCGGCGAGTCAGCGCTGCGGCGTGAGTGTGGCCCAACCGACGGAAACCGCCTGGGGGGCGACCTTCAATACTATCGGCGAACGCTCCGCCAACGTACCGATCTGGTGGTTTCTGGTGCATGCCTTGAGCAAAGGTGTGACCGCGGCGGCCACCGCCTCCATCCCTTGCGCAGCGGATATCCGGCAGATGCGCATGGAGATCGACAGTTCGCGCATCGATAGCCAGGTACTGCTGCAGGAAGTCGCCGACTTCACCCGCGACTGCTATGGGTATTCCCGTTCTCGGCTGTTCACCAACCGCCCGCAGTTGGACAAGGCACAAAGTCACGATGCATCCTGGATAGGCTCAAGCTATTTTCTCGACACGCCCGGCTACTACGACACCGATCGCTCGCGTACACCGCGAGCCAGTTGGCCGTATAACGACAGCCGCGATGTTTCCTTGCCGCGGCTGGAGAATGGCGCGGGCTACCCCACCTGCAAGCAGTGGTGGAGTGATAGCGGTGTTGGGTTGCGCGACCGCTTGATCCAGCAGGTCGATCCCTCGCTGCTGACTCAACTGAAAGGTTGGTTGACTGGTCGTTCGAGCAACGAGATCGAGGATGCCACCCTGCGTGAGTTGGTCAGCCCGCGCCAGCAATCGATGTCCATGTCGCCCGGACAGGTGTACCAGGACTATGGCTCCAGTGCCCGAGGCGGCTCGATCAATCAGGGGCTCAATAACCTAGCCACTAACACCGGGTTGGCCCTCGGCTCCTTCAGCAACTTCCCGGCGTTGAATGCGCTACGCGCCGCTCTGCCAATGGTGCAGGCCTTCCTCATCATGGGCGTCATCATCAGCTTGCCGCTGATCCTGCTGGTTAGTACCTACCAGCTGAAGACCGTCATGACGGTGACGTTCGCGCTGTTCACGCTGCACATGTTGAGTTTTTGGTGGGAGTTGGCCCGATGGGTCGACTCCAGCATGCTCGATACCCTGTACAACCAGGTTTCGGCTTCCAATCAGGTGCTGTTGTCGCTGCCCACATCCGGGTTTATGGAGGGAACTGTCACCGCGCAGGTGATCGAGTATGTGATGGGGGCGATGTTCATCGTGCTGCCGATGCTGTTTCTAGGGGCCATGAGCTGGGCAGGATATTCAGTCGGCAACGGGATTCAAGGCATGTTGGCGAACGGTAGCAAAGCCGCAAATGATTCAGCGAGCAAAGGTACGGATCAAATATTGGGTGCTGCTAAGCGCTCAATTAGATGACTTGCTGTCGCCTATATAATGCCCATTGTCGTCGAAGTCACCGATGTAGAGATCAGCACCTAGGTAGTCTGGCCCTGGATTTTTCTCTTCGTGATCGGCACCAATAAAAGCCCTGAGCCATAGCAAAGTGATGACAGCCAGCATCATCACAATGAAAGTAACCAGCCAAGCACTGACAAAGAGCAATCCTCCGATCAATGCCAGTTTGGCAATCAGAAAGCTCCCGCGAACGAGTAAATTACCCGCTGGTATACCTGATGTCACCGCACGCTCAGCCGCGCGGGACTCAAACGCTTTCAATTTGCGATAACCACGCTTTACCGACATGGCACAGGCGCACGCCCAGCGGTGGGCACGTAAATTCTGAACAGGGTTCTGAGTCGGCATGTTCTCGCCCTCTTTTGAGCGTTTTCATGATTGAGACAGGAGTAACAGCCTACTACTGAAAACTGTCCGTGCTTGACCGTTTATCAGCTTGCTCAGCCAAAAAATCCTCACTGGAAGACAGAAGACGAACATCAGGACACAGCTTCTCTTCGGAGGTTGACCCGTATGAATCGCTCCGCTAAATACAAGGTACGGATCGCTGTTATCAACAGCACCTGCCCAAGTAGCCAGAACCTTCAAGGCTACGTCACTTCGGTGATGGTTCTTCCCCAAGTGCGATTAGCGTCCGGTAGCTCGCACGGTCACCGTTTCTACGGTGATGAACGCCTACTGCTCTTTTGAGCGTCTTCCGAGCTCCGCTCGCCAGGCAAACCTTCTTGTTTTTCTTCAACCCACGGCGGGGAAATTATCTCCCGCACGGGACAGGTTTCTTCGCGTTTTCAACGGAGGCACACCATGTCCGACTCACTTACGCCGGAAGCACTGAACACCCTACAGTTGCCCATTGTGTTCACACCTGGCGCCTGGCAACGCGCAGTACTGCTCGAGCGCTCAGGTCATCCTGAGACGCTGCAGGTCGATCGGCTGACCAACATATTGCGCGCAGCCTTCGAGGCTCACCTGGCCTATCCACACGAGCCCTATGTGCTGTTCGAGGTAGCCCACATCGCGTCAACGGGTCATCCACGCCAAAACCCGTTGCTGCAACTGAGTCTAAGCCTGCTCCTAGAGCCAGGCCAGCCTAACGCCTTGCTGATAGCGCTTGCAGGAGAACATCAACGCTAAACGCATGCGGTCGTACTCGGCACCCCGATCCACACTCAGACGGCGTGCCAGCCCTGCATCAATCCAACCATCACCCACCGGGGAACCCTCCCCGACGGGCAAGGCGTTCCTCCGTTTTCTCTCGAGGAACATGCCATGCGCGATATCTACCAAGACGTGACAGACAAGATCGTTACCGCGTTAGACCAAGGCGTTGCCCCCTGGATCAAACCCTGGTCCTCAAGTGGCTCAGCTGACGTCGGTCATCATCACCCCTACCCCATCAACGCCATCACACGTCGTCCCTATTCGGGGATCAACTTACCGTTGCTCTGGGCCGAGGCCCGATTGCAGGGGTTCACTCAAGATCGTTGGCTGACCTTCAACCAAGCCAGAAAGGCCGGTGGGCACATCCGTAAGGGTGAGCACAGCACCCTGGCGGTGCTCTACAAGCCGATGGAGCGCGAGGAACAGACCGAGTCAGGCCAACCGGTCCTCGATGAGAACGGTCAACCCAAGGTCGCTCATTTTGGCATTCTCAGGACACATTTTCTGTTCAACATCGAGCAAACGGAGGGGCTCGAAATGCTCAATGACACTCTGCTCGAGACGGAACAGAGTGATCCCTTCCAGCCCAACAGTGCTGCGGAAAATCTGCTGTTAAGTTCGGGTGCACAGATCGTTCATCGATCTGCCGACGAAGCCTTTTACCACCCGATCAGGGATCTCATCCAACTGCCGACAAAAGCACAATTTCACGATGAAGGTGGGTACTACGCCACCGCACTGCATGAGCTGACGCATTGGACCGGGCATCACGCTCGGTTACAGCGCGAAGGCGTGACGTCAGCCTGTCCGTACGGATCACCAGGCTACGCGTTTGAAGAGTTGATCGCCGAAATGGGCGCTGCGTTTTTATGTGCCTACACCGGCATACCGGGAGAGCTACGGCACGAGGGCTACATCGACTCCTGGCTCGGCCTGCTCAAGGCTGACAAACGTGCGATCTTCCGCGCAAGTGGTCACGCCCGCAGCGCCTCGGAGTATGTACTCAACCTGGAGCAGCAACTGAAGCAAGCGGTCTTGGATGACTCGCCTTGCATGAACGATGGAGCTTGATCGATATCTCCCCGTTGCAAACGCGACACAAGGCCCAACGGGAGTTGGGCCCTTTTTATGCTCAGAAGAAAGGCTCCATGCCGCGGGACCCTGACGCAAAGAACAAGAGAGGCGCGCACACCATCAGCCTGTCATTCCGCATCCAGGTTCTGCGCCAGAAAATCCAGCAGCTCGAGGGGACTCCGGCTGTCGATCACCTTGTAGATCAGATCGCGCTTACTGCGCGGCAACTTCTTGACCACGCTCTTCGCCGAGGCTCTGACGGCTTCGTCTGTCCCATGGATACGTGCTGCAAGCAGCAACACCAGCGTGGCGTCTGTCAGATTCATGGCAAGCCCCGAGAAAATTCGCACCGCAGTGTACCGACTCTTGTCTTTTCCGTACCAGCCCTTCAACAAAGCGATGTCTAGCCGTATCAATATTCCGATTGCCGCACAAAAGGACACGCACCAAAAGGATAGGTAAGGGTTGTAAGGGAATGGGAAGTCAAGGGTAAGAGCCCTATCCGAAAAGGCTAAAAGGCCACTGACCCAACCATTTCCCGGAGGTCCTGATGCTCAGTCTGTTTCGCCACAAAAGGCAGAAGCCTCCTCCACCACCGACCGTGAGCGTCGCCGAAGGTTACCTGCCCATCGAGTCGGCCCACAGTTTGTTAGCCGCGGAACACCGCCGCCAGCTGCTCGATCGCATCTGGCAGTACACCGCCCTCTCCCACGCGCAGTTCATCCAACTCTATTTAAATCCAATCCATCGCTACGCCGAACGGGTCCAGCAACTCCCGGCCAGCGAGACGCACCACCATGCGTATCTCGGCGGCATGCTCGACCATGGTCTGGAGCTGGTCGCTTGCAGTTTAAAACTGCGTCAGTCGTACCTGCTTCCGACCGGTGCGGCGCCCGAAGACCAAGCCGCCCAGACCGATGCCTGGTCGGCTGGCATCGCCTATGGCGCCCTGCTGCATGACATCGGCAAGATCGCCGTGGACCTGCTGGTCGAACGCCAGGATGGCCGTGTTTGGCATCCTTGGCAGGGTTCCCTGGATCAGCCCTACCGTTTTCGTTACCTCAAGGGCCGTGACTACCACCTGCACGGCGCCGCCGCAGGCTTGCTCTACACCCAAATTCTCGATCGCCCAATCCTCGATTGGCTCAGTGGATTTCCGTCGCTGTGGGCCAGTCTGCTGTATGTCCTGGCGGGCCAGTACGAACGTGCCGGCGTGCTCGGTGAGTTGGTGATGCAGGCCGACCGTGTTTCCACCGCACAGAACATCGGTGGTAACCCGAGCAAGGCGCTGCAAGCACCGATTCATTCGCTGCAACATCACTTGATCGCCGGACTGCGGCATCTGGTTCAACACGAGCTGAAACTCAACCAGCCAGGTGCCGCGGGATGGCTGACCCAGGACGCCCTGTGGCTGGTCAGTAAGACGGTCACCGACAAGCTGCGAGCCTATCTGCTGTCGCAGTCGATCGAAGGTATTCCCTCGTCCAATATCGCTGTGTTCGACGAGCTGCAGTCTCATGGTCTGGTCGAGTCCACCCCGGAAGGCAAAGCCATCTGGAGCGCGCTTATCGCCCAGCGAAACTGGCAGCAGAGTTTTACCTTTCTGCGCCTTCAACCGGCGTTGATCTGGGGGAACGAAGTCCGCCCTGAGGCTTTCAGCGGAACGGTGAGCGTTGCAGCCGATGACCATTCGACTGACGCTTCGGAATCACCACCAGCGCCTAAGACTGTCAGTACAGGATCTCGTCAAAGCCCATCGCAACCCGATCCACTTGCTATGGAGGATGCCGACTACCTAGACACATTGCTGGATATGTTCGAGTTAGAGAAGTCTGAGGCCAGTGATGCACCGTCCGCAAGCGCGCTCGAAATCTCAAATACCTCATCGTATAACCCTGGTCAGGCATTCCTGAATTGGGTCAAGGAAGGCATCCTGAGTCACAAGCTGATCATCAATGACAGCAAGGCCAAAATCCATACAGTGAGCGGTACTGTGTTTCTGGTAACACCTGGCCTCTTCCAACGATATGTCCAGGAGTTTCCTGGCATCGCCAATGGTGCCACTCAAGAGATTGAAGAATGGCGTTGGGTGCAGAAGCAATTCGAAAGTTTAAAAATACATAAAAAACGCGATAACGGACTAAATATTTGGAGCTGTAAAATTCAAGGACCTAGGAAATCCTCGAAACTTAAAGGTTATTTGATAGAAGACACAAAAATAATTTTTGATGAGTGCCCCAACGATAATTCTTATCTGTCATTTGAAAATGACTACCCCCCCACGTCACCATCACACCACGCAGTAAAAAGGTGCACTTTACCCACACCGCTGGATCTCCCCTGAGAGCGACGTGGATAATCATATCTAACGGAAACACCACGATTTTCAGCCGCAAACAAAGCCGCGGCAATTGCTGCAGGCTTAGTGCCAAGCGGAGCGACTTCAAATGAAGAACTATAATCCCTAGCTTTATAAAGCATCAACAATACTTCATAGCATGAGTATGGATTATTAGCACCTGCATAAAGAATTTCTTCGACCTGCTGATCCAACAGAATTGACGCATTCTCCATCAAAGAATGAGTTTCCCATTCTGTTTTAAATGGCGGAATACCAAAAACAATATTAAACCGCTTCAAAACCTCAGGTTCTGAATCAGCTATCAAATTGCGTAACCGCGCACCTTCAAAACCGACAAAAACAGTGACACTCCCCACACTATTTGGATTTGTTTGTAAATTTATAAACCCCGGAATAGGATAGTAATCCGACGCATAGCTATCACTCAACTGAAATTCATGCCTAGTTCCAGAACCGGTAGCGCTATTATAAGTGTGGGGCTCGGCATAGAGAAAATAGAACCGAACCTTTTCCCCTTGCAACAAATACCCCCGAATTATAAGTAGCAGATCAGGAAAATCTAAAGTAGTGGCATCAAAAAGAATATTTTTAGCCGGAAACTCTAGCGCAATATTTTCTACCTCATTCGCTCTCCAGCTTCGCCCATCAATGTTAATTTTATACTCCGAGGGGACATAGCTAACACTTAACGTTTTAGTCGCAGCTCTAGTCGCTATCGACAGGCAGTGAGCCCCCCGATCATCTACGACCGCACCGACAAATGCCACATCGTATGATGC
The DNA here is from genome assembly GCF_002255865.1 of Pseudomonas sp. PGPPP1. Lineage (NCBI taxonomy): Bacteria > Pseudomonadati > Pseudomonadota > Gammaproteobacteria > Pseudomonadales > Pseudomonadaceae > Pseudomonas > Pseudomonas sp. PGPPP1. Next base: position 189,222 of record NZ_NKIG01000008.1, read on the forward strand.
ACTTTTGAAAGCATCATCTGCACACACTGAAACCCAACTAAAATTCATCATAATTAAAACAACTTATAGTTTATTCCGATCTCTGTCTCAGTCGGCTCTTCCCATTTATCCACGTAATCTTTGAGAAGGGCCTTGAACTGCTCTCCAGAACCAACATATAGAGTGTTAACTTCGCTAGCAGAGAGTGAAAGCTTGCGTTTTTTTCTATAACTTATTCCAAAATAGGGAGCAAAAATAGGATTCGGAACATAATCATTTTGCATTATGTCATAATCACTTTTATTTTTAGTATCAGATGTCTCATACAACACAGACCACATAAGCCCATCCTTAATTAGAGAAATCACCTCACTATCTAACGCAACTCGTTGGCTATCATTAATGGAAAAGTGATTTATCTCGGGCTCGCTCTGACTAGGTCGTCTCTGAGCAGATTCAAATATACTACCGAGACGCATAATCATGCTGTGTAGCTTTTTCCCGCTTGTCCCTGCTCGCTCTACTTCATCAAGCAATTTGCTACTCACCGCAAATGCCGCTGACGCTTGAGTTTTCGACGTTATGACCAGAGCTGATGAGTCTGACATCTCACCATTAGCATTTGCCTCTAGTAAGGTCTTATGGCAAAGCTCTTGAAAATACCGCAAGTTAGGTTTTGAAAGCCCACAAAACCTCCCGAACCCGGCATACAAGAGACAGTCTTTTTGTGGGAGGCCTTTATACAAATAGAGCAAAGAACCAAACAATGTATTTTCAACCCAGCCACCATCTTTACAAAAAAGACTTAATCCTCTCGTCTCATCATTTTTCGTTTTTTGCAACTCTTCCAAAATAACCACAGTCGATGCTGAGTTGCGACTTAGGATGCTAGCAGATACAACGGTAACATCTGGAGTAACACCATCAAAGAACAGCTCAACAGGAACACCTTCATCCCCTCGCTTCACTAGAGCCTTTCTGATAGTAGTGACAATCCTATTTTTCAATGCTTTGTCTGAAACAGAAAGATTAGCCACATCTCGAACAGACAGTTGAGGGAATATCTGCTTGGCTCGTCCCAAAACCGCTGCCTTGTAAGCATCGGTATTTCTGGCTTCAATATGCCCTGGATCAAACAAAGACTCTTTATTGAAATCGCCAAGTGACAGTTCATATCCTTCGTTCTGTAACCGCAGCAGCATCACCTCTGCAGCTAGCAAATCAAAGCCTTGATCACTTCGACCCAACTCTAGTTCAATGTTAATAGTTCTGTAGTCATGCGGTTCTATTAACTGCTCTTGCGTACTAGTCAAAAACTCGGAAATTGCGTGAGAGCGAACAGAAAAATTAATGCAGTATTGATCATCCGGCTGTTTGACATAATCGTTAATAATTACTTGTTGCGCATCCTGAAGATTTTCAAACTCGTCAACAAAAACCCTAAAAAAACATCCTTCAAGCCGGGGATCGCTTGAGGAGACAGCACTTATCAAGCTCTTAAATACGTTTTTGAAATTAAACATCACCGGCCGACTAAGAGAGGGATTTTGAACCCACAACTCAAACTCGGCGAGCTTTTCTTCTACAAACTCGCGAATATCATAAAAAGTTTCAACACCATTGCCTAAGTACCGCTTTGCGGCAACTGGAATCTTTGTATGTCTCACATCCAACACACCCGATTCTAGCGAAGCACGGGAAATACTCAGTAAACTTTTTTCCAGTTCTCCCAAAACACACAGGGCAAAATAATAAGAAAAAACAATGTCTGCATCATCACCCAACCAAGCACTTGTTAACAACTTGCAAAACCGGATGTCAGGCTTCCAGTAAAGACCTATGAACTTCAGCGACTGGTCCGGAACACTGGCTCTATTTGCACTGAACACACTAGGATGACATAAATAACGCATTAACATGGTCTTTCCGCAACCACGCCCGCCTTCAATTTTCACTGCTTTTTTTTCTTTAAAAATACTTAACGATGAGAAAAAATGCGGAACAATGAACTGCCCCCAAACATCATCTGGTAATAATTCAGCTCTATTACGCAGAAAAGCATCAACAATATTTTTGTCCATTACTTAGCCCCGATTAATCAGCGGACACCATTGTCCTTTGGATGTCCAGTAGGCAGCCAGCGTATTGTTCGGTATAGTTCTATTGAAAGCTACTGTCAAATCCAAATCAAACTCAGATTGTTTTAGAACTACATCCTTTGACAACAACACTTCACTATAATAAAAATCTTTTACATCCTTAATACTATTATACTCATCCCTACCCCACATCATGCCACCCGACATTGGTGCAAAAAACCCATGAGATGCGGATAAAATCTCTGCACAGTCAAAATCAACATAAGAACAATCTTTTGCAATTTTACTTACACCCGCTGAATGCGCCATAAATGAAAGCAAAATCACGTTACGACTTACAGCCCATTGCTCTACACCATAATATTTAAAAAACTTTTCTGCTTGCTTTCCAGTACCTACAAAATCATCAACCAGCACCAACCATTCGACATGTTTCGGTAACTTAGCCACATCCTCTGGTCGAATCGTTATGCCTTTGTTTATCAATCCATCTTCTCTGAAGTTCCTAAGCAAAGCCGCGCCGCTTTTACCAGGAGTTTTATCAAATCCACCATCTACAGAAACAAACCTGATTGGCAATTTATGGTTACCTTCCCGCAACCCTTTTAGAAAGTCATCTACAGTTACAGGTACTTTATATCCAGAACGCTGTAAAGCAGATGCCAGCTGCATTTCTAGCATATGTCGCCTCATGCTTTTTAGCATGTCAGGAGATCTATATATGAATGCATCAAGAAGGTGTGCTGCTAGATAAAGCGCGCGTTGGCTTGAGAAATTATTTAACCAGCCTTGCAGCTCATAGTGTTTTACTCCAGAAAGAATATTTTTACGGATAAGCGACTCAATTTTTTGCTTTGTATCACTGAAAAACCGCTCTTTCCCTGGGGGAATTTCGAATGACATTGCCTCTCCCTCTCTTGAGACACTTTGAATCCAAGTCAGACCTATAGTGGACCTGGAATTAGAAAGCAAGAGCTTTTATCTAAACCGCAAAGCTTGACTCTCACAATGGGCAACCCATTTGTACATTACTGAGCGCCTTGCGCAGGATTTTTTTTCTGCACTTTTGCTTTGCGTTCGGGTAAATTCGGAATTTCGGGTTTCAATGCGGAACAAAACTTTTCGTAGGCCGCTCGGAGCGTCATTGACTTGTAAACATCTTCTTTAGAACTGAAAATTTTATAATATTTGTTGAACCTTTTCTTATCCTTCGCATACACCCAAAGCCATTCAACTTCATAGCATACGCCACCTGAGTCATCTTTATTTTTCACAGACCGCTCAAGCAAGAACTTAAACACATAATTATTAATTGATCGCACAAAGTTATCGACTATAAATGCGATTTTATCCACATCTTCTGCCAACAATAAAATCGGTTTCTCTAGCGACTTAGTATGGGTCGCCAATCCGAGACGGATTGCATTCTTTGACCCTAATTTGCCAAATCGATGCACGCAACAGTGACGAAGCTCACAAACCTTCTTAAATTCTTGAGATGGAAGAATCAACGGGTTTGGGCGATTACCCTTCATCCCTATTAGTTCTTTGAGAGTTTCAAAAACATTATAAGGACTCGCCAGAGAAAAATCCTCTAGAAGAGCCTCTGGCAGAATTTCTTTTTTATGATGTAAAGCTGCCGCGTACGATACGCTTTTTTCAGAGACAAGTGCCGATATATACTCATCACAGTGAATCAATTTTCGTATCAGCGCTCGAATATAACTTTCAGCGGCGGAAACATAGCCAAGTAAAATTAAATTACCCAGCACAGGAGTATAGTCACCAGTAACCAACTTATTCAGCTGCTTAGTATTCGTTATAAATAGATCAATGGGTGATAAATTATTATCACTATGGTCGACATCAAACTTACTACTCGTCTCAAATGCTGACGTTATGGCTTCTAGCTTACATAGTTCAAAAAATTCTTTTGACGCTATTTCTGCTGCACTTTCCGACGCGATCGCCCCTTCTAGCAACACACTTTCTGGCTTTCTTCGCAGACTCATCGCTCATTCCTTCGGGTGCAAATCCATAAACTTCACAACAGCCAGCATAAGGTTCTCACGCTCACGATAAAAACTCATCAACGTAAAGGAGTACATTACTAATGATTTTATCGGCGGTTTTACGCCCGACCCTGCGTAGCTTCCTTAACTCAGTTCCAGGATCTTGCATAGAAAGAATATCCCCAACAGTTTTAGCTCCATCTAAACCAGTGATGACTTTGCTTTGCCATGATGTGAGCCTTGGAAGATTCGATAACTCTAATGCCATACACTTATTGAATGTTGACTCATCAACAAGCAAACTACCACACTGATGGCAAAAGCGTTGCGTGTCAGTCAATCGGATAGCATTACACTTTCGACAAGGTGGTAATGTAAGCTGGAGCTTCTGAAGTAAATCTTCTCCAAGAAGAGTTTTAGAAGTCCGTCGAACAGGGTGCTTAACATTTTTTCGCCCTATGAACTCAATCATATGTTGAGGAGAGAACCCATGTAAGCCTTGGCTGAATACGCGATTTCTAATCAATAAAGCCAAATGGGGGATATACCGCTCATATGACCTATCCTCTCCGTGTGAGACATTTGGGAGCTTCAAAAGTAGACCAACCTCGACAAGCAGGCTAATCATTCTATTGAATAGAGGATTCTCTTCCTCCTCTATCCCAACGATAATTTGCTTTTGAATAGTTTTTTTAGTCGGCGAGTTAGCGTCTTTTATTAACTCAACGATTTTATTAAGCGTCGCCTCGCCTGTATCAATAATGCTTTCCAAGCGAGGCAATTTACTTACTAGAGACCTATACTCACTCAAGCGAACACTTGTATATTTTTCAATGAGCTTATTAAATTTCTGCTGTGAACTTCGCGAATTATCAGAATGATACTCTCGGAGCATCATCAAATAAGCTCGAGGTATTCCGAAAGCCGCATACTTTAGGAGTTGAGAAATATCATCCGGTATTTTCTCATACTCATTGAATCGTTTTTGTGCAATCGCACCCAACACTAAAGCGTAATTGTCTGCCTCAATTGAAAGCCAAGCGTCAACACTTTCGGCTTCATGTGCCACGTGAAACTTTGGGCCATATTCAGTAGTTCCTGGATACACCGATGCCTTTGGGGATATACGGGACGTTTTTAGTGTCCTGACAATATCAAAAAACTCGTAAAGATATTCGGGCGTTAAGGTTATTGCAGCATCGTCAAGTAAAACAACTATCCGTTTTCTCTCTAGCCACTCCGTCAAAGAATGGAGCGCGCTTGTTACTCCTGAAACACTTATTCTTTCTACTAGAAATTCCAAATCGGATGTGGGTGACAAGCTTTGCTCTAGCCGTTCAACAATGCTTTCTAGATCTTGCTTTGTTGCAAACAGGATCGAGCTCAAATCGAGTTCTTGATCATCCTCGATATCACATGCCACTTCATGAGCTGCAATAAGTATTTTGGCTAGCACCCAAGTATTAAAGAGTGCAATTGCGTTAGGCTTCGACTTTAGCAAGGGTTCGAGCCGAAAATACTTATTGAACGATATATAAATAGCTAAGGGTAACGACTCATCCCCCTTACACTTAGTCCAAACATAACGCATTAAATGCGTTTTTCCACAACCTCGGGGACCTACAATCAATTTCGTTCCCCGAGAAATCAGCGCGGCATAAATACTCTTGTAAAAATCGCCATCCTGCACAGTACACGCTAAAAGCTCGTCCTCTTCGAGATAATCCGCACGCTCTTCTAAAAAAGACGTAAGCTCTTCAACTTCCACCTGTTGTTTTGCCATTATTTCAAATCCATTTTTAGATGAGCAAGTTGCTTCATGGACATTTGAGCTGCTGCGACACCATAGCTCAACTCAGATAATCTTAACTGTCCGCCTTTCGAACTAATATAGTTGAATATTTTTTTTGAATATTTTTCATCGGACCGAAGTATAAATAAACAGTCACTAACAACTGCATACCCTGAGACTACTTTAGCTATTTTTTGAAAAAAATTCCGTCCTACACGCGCAATGAGTATATCTCCAGGGCGCGCCACTAAAAACTTAGTCGGGTCCAAACTCAAAAGCTCAACGCCACCCAAGAGTTCATATTTTGAATGCACGCCGCTTAAATCTGTGGTGTGAACAGTCGCGCACTCCAGATCTCTGACTTGTACGGAGGAGTGCTTTCCTCTCTTGATTTCCGCAATAGCTTGCAACTCAAAGCTACGAGATGAAGAGTTTGCCTTATGTCGTTGCATCCGCGAGTGATAGCTATAGTCCAACCGATGAACACCATCATCCGAGGAAATCGATATAGCCGGAGAGAGCTTTCCGGTTTCCAGAATGGTACGGAGCTCTATTTCTTCACTCTGTCTTTCACAAGAAGTTTTATTAAAAATCAATATGTGCGTTTGAGCTTCAGTTCGCTTAAAAATTTTTCGAGGCAATTGTATTATTTTTTTCACACAATGCTCTTTTAAAAGGAACTCTCTAAAAGTTGAAAATTTTTCTGCTGTAAATATTCCATCTGGCAGTATAACACCTGCCTCACCTCCATTTTTCAACATTCTTATCATCTGTGCCAAAAACAACACTTCGGATGAACAAATTTTTGTAATCGAGGAGTATTTGCATATTCCAATCTGCTCAGAAACTTGCTGAAATTCATCCCGCCAATCAGGCTTTATATAAGGAGGATTACATACTGCAAGATCTATTGACCCCTCCTTCATTCCAAGTGTACTTGGAAGGTTGAATAGCAATGCATCTCCGACTACATGATGCCTATTCTGACCTTCAGAATTAAAGATCTGATGTCTGCTTTCAATATCAAGAGAGAATATTTTTGCATCATTCCAACGCTGAGAAGCAGCGAATGACAGACTTCCCAAACCACAGCCCAAATCCAATATATTTGTGGCTTTAGCAGTATCCATCAAGGACACTAGCAAACTACTTATGTCGTTTTCTGTATAATACCGACCTAGGCTATCTCTAGAAGTAAATGGAACTATATTCATACCTTTCTAACATCTCTAGAGTATTTAAACGATTACCGCTATTCGGAACATTGGTTAGACATTGCCTAGGTCGTCTCGCAGGCATTGTCTCATGACAGGAGAGCGCCCTCAAAAGTCTGGGCACTCAATGTTAGCGCCAGAAGGCAGGATACATCCTGAACGTTACACCCATCGTCCAGCTGAAGGACCCTCCCGTTGAGGCCAATCATCCCACATCCCTCGCTCGACTAACAAAATATCTCCAATTCGAATCGACTGCTCGTCAGCCCGACGAACCTCATAAGATCAGACGAATATACGTACAGAGCAGGCTCAGATCCTCACACTTTAGGCCGTTCCCTGGCCCACACCCGGCGGGAGACAGAGACCTGATTAAACCAGTCACACTCCTTAGCATGCTAAGGATATTTGACATGATACCTTTCCCCTACGCCTCACGCGTGAACTTGCCTGGGACTGAGGCACGGGCAGTCACGGGCTGCGGGCATGTGGCGCTATTCGTTAAGGATGGCTGTGCACCGTGCGACGCCCTGGCCCGTGAGCTTCAGGTGGCCAGGACACCCTTCGATGTGTAAATGGTTGGCAGCTGGTAGGATGACGCGCGCGTCCTGAGTTGGGCGACGCACGTCGACATTGATCCGGGGAAAGTGCGCGCTCGCGCGATCACCCTGAACCATGATGGAGGCCGCTGGCTATCTCTTGGTTTACCCGGTGAACTACCCGCTGCTGTTCGCGCCGTTGATGAAGTATGGTAGCGGCAACCGAGGCGCCCTGGAGCCTCTGCCTTCAACCTCTAGCAAGAATGCGTTGTAATGGGCCATTGATTGCCGCGAAAGAATCGACCACGCCATCCATGACGAAATCAAGCGCCCGACCATAGCCGTGATGCAAGCTCGCGGTATCGAATCCTTGATCCTGTAGTTTCTGCAGGGAATCACCCACAGTATCGTGGGCGTCAGCAATTCGAAGATCGTTGGTTACGAAAAGCATTGCAATCCTTGGGTTCCTGGCATCCCACTCTTCAGGTTCCCTATCGCTCTTGAATGCATCCGTCGCCTCTTCATCTGCATCCAAACGGTCCAAGATGTTCTGTAGTGTCTGCAGCAACTTCAAGCTGGCCCGGTCAGCAATCTGCTTTCGTGGGACACCGGCTGCTTGCAGAATTTGCTTAAGGATGCCATTGGGTAGTTTCTGCCAGATTTCATGAATGGATTTGCACCGAGCAAGGAATGCTTGCTGGCTCATCGCTAAGGGCGCGACCCGAGCAAGCTTTCCCAACTGTGGGTAATGCAGCCAACCATTGGCCCTTACTTCGCCGCGAGAGAATCCAATCAGATCTTCGGCCGACTTCTCTATGCCCAGGGCACCCGCGAGCTTGGACAGGTTTTCTCCCAAAGCCAGCAGTTGATCAAGTAGCCTGTCCACCTTGGAGGCGATGTGCTCTTCGTTCAGATCGAGCTGAGCGATGATCCCTGAATCCAACGCATGGGTATAGGCATGCAGAATTTCTCGGTCGGGCTTGCCCTTGTACAGCTCACGTAACTGCACCCTGATCAGGTTGCGACCAACTCGCCCGCAGCCTGTGAAGGCCCACTGTCCCAGGTAGGAAGGATTGCAGCACCAGAAACCATGCAGATTGGTCGGTGTAGTGGCGTAGAAGCTGTTCTGCTCATATCGTTCAAGAAATCTGTCGTCGAGATAGACGCTGGTTCCATCGATCATGCTGTTGGCGCGGTCGCGCGTGACTGCGCCTGCAACACCAGGCCAACGGAGACCTTCGGCACTCTGCCCTGGGGATAGCTCGCAGGAAACTGCTTCTACCGTCGCCCATACCTGGAGTAGCAAACCGTCACGATCCTCACGAAGATCGCCCTCGAGCCAATCCCCCGGCGTTCCAAGCTCGACAAAAGTACAGCCCTTCATCCAGGCGCGTAACTCCGGTCCGTCCTGAAGCATCGCCTTGTAGTAGAAGTGGCGGACACCACGTCCGCCTCGTAGCCACAGGTACTTGCGCAAGTACTCATTGGACATGAACCATTGAATGTTCCGAGACGCCGTAAAGTGGTATTGAGCTGAAATCTCGCCCTCTGCAACGCCAAATTCCGGCAGTTCTAAATCGTCGTATACCAGCCGCTGCTGTTCATTGCCCAAGCAACGTGGGGTGAGCCCCAGCGCCATCCATACCTTCTCTGCCAAGTGATAGGTATAGAACGCACCACTACCCCAGGAAGCGACGATATAGTCATTCCCGCTCACACTGGGCGCGAAGTCTCTTTCACTCCCCTTACCACGCAGCACCGGGGTCGAATGTGCAACCTGGCCTTGGTCGCTGTGAAGGATGGGAACTGAGTTTTGGTCGTCGTCGGGAACGACAGCCATCAGCATATGCACTGCCTCGCTGTTTGGTCCGTAGGGGTCATTTTCTGTGAAACAACTGACCTCCACCCGAAGCGCGGGGTCGGTAGCGCTTGGCTGTAGCAGCGAACGCAATCGCTCCGGCAGCAGATTGGCTGGAATAGGGAATGCAGCGAGATAGTCGATCATCTGTACGCGTCCTTGCTATGTCGAAGCCAACTCCATCGTCGCGCCAAGGTTCAACCAAAGCCAGAAGTGGAAGTTGGCGTAAGTTAATATGCTGAGCTCAAGTTGGTCAGTCGTCAGCAGCTGCTCGCTCCATACAGGATATTAACGATATCGCCGTGTATTCAGGTAGCAGCGAATACTTCTCTACCCAATCTTGTATTGAGCGTTTATATGCCTTTACTACCCACCAGGCGCTGCCTGGCATTGATGGGGGGGGCCAGAGCCGGCGCGAAGCGGTGGCGACGCTGTCGCTAGCTCGCAGCCACCCAGATCCAGGACATTCGTGGGAGTAAATGTGGGAGTATTTTTTCAGGCATGAAAAAGCCCAACCTTTTCAGATTGGGCTAAGTCATTGAAAAATATGGTCGGGACGGAGTGATTCGAACACTCGACCCCTAGCACCCCATGCTAGTGCGCTACCGGACTGCGCTACGCCCCGACTAGGCGTGTTACTGGGTTTGCTTCGCAACGAAGCGATCAGGAATATACCGCAAGCTTTTGAAATGTGGAAGTATTTTAAAAGCCGGAATTATTTCTTCAAAACCACCAGCACATCTTCGAGTTCGGAGATCATCTGGCGGATCAATTGCTTGTATTGGGTGGTGTCGTCTTTGGCTTCATCACCGGACATACGCTGGCGCGCACCGCTGATGGTGAACCCTTGGTCGTACAACAACGCGCGGATCTGTCGGATCATCAGCACATCCTGGCGCTGATAATACCGACGGTTCCCGGTGCGTTTGACGGGGTTGAGTTGAGGAAACTCCTGCTCCCAATAGCGCAGTACGTGCGGTTTTACCGCACACAGCTCGCTAACTTCACCAATGGTGAAGTAGCGTTTGCCTGGGATGACGGGTAGCTCGTCGTTATGACTTGGTTCCAGCATAAGCCTCAACTCGGGCCTTCAACTTCTGCCCTGGACGAAAGGTGACCACACGGCGAGCCGTGATCGGGATTTCTTCTCCCGTTTTTGGATTGCGGCCAGGCCGCTGGCGTTTGTCTCGCAGGTCAAAATTGCCGAAACCGGACAATTTGACCTGTTCGTTGTCTTCCAGAGCGTGTCTGATTTCTTCAAAGAACAACTCGACCAATTCCTTGGCCTCGCGCTTGTTCAGACCCAACTCTTCGTACAGACGTTCCGCCATCTCAGCTTTCGTCAAAGCCCCCATACGTCACTTCCTCAACGTGGCGTTCAACCTTTGTTCGAGCGAGGTGAGGATATTTTGTGTCGTGGTATTCACCTCATCGTCATTAAGAGTGCGCGATGGATGCTGCCAGGTCAAGCCAACTGCAAGGCTTTTTCTATGCGGATCAATACCTTTACCCTGATAGACGTCAAATAGCCTGAGGTCTGTCAGCCATTCCCCTGCATTTTCACGGATTACATCCAGAACGGCAGTGGCGGCCACTTCACGGTCGGCGATCAGCGCCAGGTCGCGGCGCACTTCAGGGAAGCGCGACAACTCGCTGAATTTCGGCATCTTGCCCGAAGCAACTTCCGCCAGGACCAACTCGAACACGAACACCGGACGGTCAAGACCGAGGGTTTTCGACAGTTCTGGGTGGATGGCACCGACGAAACCAACCAACCGACCTTCACGTTCAATGCGTGCAGTCTGGCCTGGGTGCAGCGCCGGATGGCTGCCTGGCAGGAAGGTGAAGTCATCCAGTGCACCGGCAAACCCCAATACCGCTTCCACGTCAGCCTTGACGTCAAAGAAGTCCACGGCGTCGCGACCCTGCGCCCAACCTTCCGGCAGACGGCTACCGCACACCACGCCCGCCAGCATCGGCTCTTGCTTCAAGCCATCCAACTGACCGACAAAACGCAGGCCGCTTTCGAACATGCGCACGCGGTCTTGCTGACGGTTCAGGTTGTGGGAAAGTGCTTTCACCAGGCCTGGCCACAGGGACGAACGCATGGCTGCCATGTCGTTGGAGATCGGATTGGCCAGCAACAGCGGCTCGACGCCTGGGTTGAACAGCTCGAACTGCTTGGGATCGATGAAGCTGTAGGTCACCGCTTCCTGATAACCACGGGCAACCAGCAGTCGACGCAGCTCAGGCAAATGCGCACGCGCCTCGGCCTTCGGTTGCGGCGCCAGGCGGGCTTGCGGGTAACGAACCGGCAGGCGGTTGTAACCGTACAGACGGGCCAGTTCTTCGATCAGGTCGACTTCCAGGCTGATATCGAAACGATGGCTTGGCACCGCGACGTTCCACTGCCCTTCCTCACCCTTGGTAATAACCAAGCCAAGAGCCGACAGGTACTGCTCAATTTCGGCAGGTGCGATCACCAGGCCAAGCATTTGCTCGACGCTTTTGGCACGCAACGTGATCGGCGCAACGGACGGCAGGTACTGTTCGTTGACGGTCTCGGTAATCGGGCCGGCTTCGCCGCCGGTGATTTCCAACAGCAGGCCAGTGGCGCGCTCCATGGCTTCACGGGCCAGCTTCCAGTCCACGCCACGCTCGTAGCGGTGCGAGGCATCGGTGTGCAGGCCGTAGGAACGAGCCTTGCCGGCGATGGCGATCTGGTCGAAGAAGGCGCTTTCAAGAAATACATCGCGAGTGGTAGCGGACACGCCACTGTGTTCGCCACCCATCACGCCGGCAATCGCCAGGGCGCGGGAATGGTCGGCGATCACCAAGGTGTCGGCACGCAGGCTGACTTCCTGGCCATCGAGCAGCACCAGCTTCTCGCCTTCTTCAGCCATACGCACGCGGATGCCGCCGTTGATTTCGGCGAGATCGAATGCGTGCAACGGTTGGCCCAGCTCCAACATTACGTAGTTGGTGATGTCGACGGCAGCATCGATGCTACGCACATCAGCGCGACGCAGGCGCTCGACCATCCACAGCGGCGTTGGCTTGGACAGGTCGACATTACGGATAACACGGCCCAGGTAGCGCGGGCAGGCGTTTGGTGCGATGACTTCGATCGGGCGCACTTCGTCGTGCACGGCTGGCACAGCGGCAACTACTGGACGGGTGACCGGCGCGTTGTACAGCGCGCCCACTTCACGGGCCAAGCCAGCCAGGGACAAGCAGTCGCCGCGGTTCGGGGTCAGGTCGACCTCTATGCTGGCGTCTTCCAGTTCCAGGTAAACGCGGATGTCCTGGCCCACTGGTGCGTCGGCCGGCAGCTCCATCAGGCCATCATTGCCCTCGCCTACTTGCAGTTCAGCCTGGGAGCACAGCATGCCGTTGGACTCAACACCACGCAGCTTGGCCTTCTTGATCTTGAAGTCACCTGGCAGCTCGGCGCCGATCATGGCGAATGGGATCTTCAGGCCCGGGCGCACGTTAGGCGCTCCGCACACGACCTGGAAGGTCTCCGCGCCATTGCTGACTTGGCACACACGCAATTTGTCGGCGTCCGGGTGTTGCTCGGTGCTCAGCACCTCGCCCACTACTACGCCGCTGAAAACGCCGGCGGCCGGCGTAACGCTATCGACCTCAAGACCGGCCATCGACAGACGAGCAACCAGCTCGTCGCGATCTACCTGCGGGCTTACCCAGCCACGCAGCCATTGTTCACTGAATTTCATCCTGCTCTCCTAAAGATTCGTTACGACTAGCGAAATTGCGCGAGGAACCGCAAGTCGTTGTCGAAGAACAGACGCAAGTCGTTCACGCCGTAACGCAGCATGGCCAGACGCTCAACGCCCATGCCGAAGGCAAAGCCCGAGAACTCTTCTGGATCGATCCCGGACATGCGCAGCACGTTAGGGTGAACCATGCCGCAGCCCATCACTTCCAACCAGCCGGTCTGCTTGCAGACGCGGCAGCCTTTACCGCTGCACATCACGCATTCCATGTCGACTTCAGCGGAAGGCTCGGTGAACGGGAAGAACGATGGACGGAACCGCACCGCCAGCTCTTTTTCGAAGAACACCCGCAGGAATTCTTCGATGGTGCCTTTCAGGTCGGCGAAGTTGATATCGCGATCAACCAGCAGGCCTTCGACCTGGTGGAACATCGGCGAGTGGGTGATATCGGAGTCGCTACGGTACACACGGCCTGGGCAAACGATGCGGATCGGCGGCTTGTTCGCTTCCATGGTGCGGACCTGTACCGGCGAGGTATGGGTGCGCAACAGCATGTTCGCGTTGAAATAGAAGGTGTCGTGCATCGACCGGGCCGGGTGATGGCCTGGGATGTTGAGCGCCTCGAAGTTGTGATAGTCGTCTTCGACCTCAGGGCCTTCGGCAATGCCGTAGCCAATATGGGTGAAGAACTGCTCGATACGTTCCAGAGTCCGGGTGATCGGATGCAGGCCGCCCGAGGCCTGGCCACGGCCAGGCAGGGTTACGTCAATGGACTCGGCAGCGAGTTTGGCCGCAAGATCAGCCTCCTCCATCGTTGCCTTGCGCGCATTGAGAACCTCTGTGACACGCTCCTTGGCGACGTTGATCAGCGCACCGACCTGCGGACGCTCTTCAGCCGGCAAATTCCCCAGGGTCTTCATCACCTGAGTCAATTCACCCTTTTTGCCAAGGTAGTGAACCCGGATTTGCTCCAGGGCATTGATATCTTCAGCGCTTTGCACAGCCTCAAGAGCTTGAGCGACGA